>JAGOCE010000492.1 GCA_017998915.1 Candidatus Ozemibacteraceae bacterium | reverse complement strand
GGACGGCCATTACTTCTCCTGCTGCCCACCGATCCGGCCGGCTGGCCAGCCTGATATTATATGGGACAATATAGTGTCTGGAGATATACATGTTGTCGCGACCGACCACTGTCCGTTCACCAGGGCCGCGAAGAACACCTGGGAGGGCTCGATCGGCCGGTTGCCGATGGGCCTTCCCGGCGTCGAGACGATGCCGGCGTTGTTCCTGTCCGAGGGGAGAAAGCGGGGGATTCCGCCCCGGCTTCTGGTGCGGGCGATATCCGCTCTTCCGGCGCGCATCTTCGGGCTTCACGGGACGAAGGGCAGCTTGCTTCCAGGGACCGACGCCGACCTGATACTGTACGATCC
The DNA here is from genome assembly GCA_017998915.1 of Candidatus Ozemibacteraceae bacterium. Lineage (GTDB taxonomy): Bacteria > Muiribacteriota > Ozemobacteria > Ozemobacterales > Ozemobacteraceae > MWAR01. The sequence continues at coordinate 2,340 of JAGOCE010000492.1, read as the reverse complement.
CTCGACGGAATGGACGGTCGCGGCCGCCGGCCTGCACATGGCAACGGACTACTCGATCTACGAGGGACGACCGGTTCTCGGAAAGCCGGTCATGACGATTTCCCGCGGCGAGATCATCGTGGAAAACGGTGTTTGGAAAGGAACGCCGGGTCGTGGTCGATTCATCGGGCGGAAGCGGTTCGACCACTCCTGCGTCCTTCCGGTCGATTGACTTGACTGTACGGCTTTTCGGGCGTATGTACCCGGCACGCTCCGTGGACGGGGCAAAACTTCAGATACGTTGATACAGGAGATGTTCAGATGAAGAAGCTGGTTATTGTCACAGGTCTTGTTGCGGCGCTCGTCGGCGGCGTTCCGTTCTCGGCGATGGCGGCCAAACCGGCCGTCGAGACCAAGGTCACGGGCGAAATCGTCGAGAAGACCGGGACGATCGAAGTGAAGCAGGCTGAAAAGAACGAGAAATACAACACCGTCACCCTCAAGGCCGGGAACGACGTGTTCAAGCTCCTCCCCGTCAAGGGCAACAAGACGATCATGGGCGATCTCGAAAAGCTGGCCGGCAAAGACGTCACCGTGAAGGGCGAACTCCTTCCCGCGAACGAGAAGCACCCCCTGGCCGCCATCAAGGTCGAATCCTTCACCGAAAAGACCGCTGCCGCTCCGGCCGCCCCGGCCGCCGATGCTCCGGCACCTGCGCCTGCCGCTGACGCCCCCGCCGCCGGCAACTGAGTTCATCCGTTTCCATCCACAGGGCGCCCGTTCGGGCGCCCTGTTTGCGTACGGTTCCTCCGGACCGGACCCGCCTGGCTTTTCAGACGTTTCGTCGCAGGAGAAGCAGTGTGATGTCGTCCGCGAGCGGGCCTTCCACGCGCCACTCGTCGAGTGTCGCGAAAATGCGTTCGAGCATCATCCCCGACGAAAGGCCGGGAGTCGCGGCGCACCGCTCGAGCAACCTGATGAGCGCCGGATACCCGAACATCTCCCCCGTCGAGCGCCCCGTGCATTCGATGATGCCGTCGGTGTACAAAAGCACGATGTCGCCGACCCCGATCGCGCGCGTGACGGGCTTGCTGGTGCGCGACGCCCGTATGCCCAGGGGCGGCGAGGGAAGGACGAGTTCGGAACATTTCTTTTCTGAAGCACTATATACCAATGGATATGGATGACCCGAGTTGTCGAATGTGATGGTGTGAGTGACGGGATCAAGGAGGATGCAGCCCATCGTCATGAACTTCTGGCGCGGCTTGAGCTCGCGGTTGAAGAGAGCGTTGAGCCTTGCCATCAGCGGCCCCGGATACCCCCAGCGCGAGATGGTCTCGTACTCGACGGTCGCCTTGGCCATGGCCATGGGTAGCGCCGCGGCGATGCCGTGGCCGGTCACGTCGCCGAGCACGATCGCAAATTTCCCGTCGTGCAGGCGGACCACGTCGTAATAGTCGCCGGCGAGGTCGGTCGCGGAGCGCCTCATGACGCTGATCTCGTAGCCTTCCGGCGCCTCGGTGACAGCGGGGAGGAGGCTTTCTTGGACGATCCGGCCGTATTCCAATTCCTTGAATTCGCTCAGGAGCCGGTTAAAAGCCGATGCGACGGCCCCGAACTCGTCCGGCCGGCGAAGAGGGATGCGGAACGCCGAGTCTCTGCGACGGATAGCGGTGATGCCTTCGCCGAGGTCGGTGATCGGCACGATGAACAGTGACGCGATCAGCGACGCCGCGAGAAGCGACAGGGCCAGGGCCAGGGCGGCGGTGAGCTTCAGGCGGTTTTGGAAAGGGACGAGTGCGCGAAGCTGCTCCTCGATCGGCATGAGATCCGCAAGAATGTAGCTGCCCAGGGCGGCTTCGGGCTTGATCACCGCTCGGTAGATGCCATCGGTGAGCTGGATTGTCCGGGACAGGACGCGCCCGGATTCCTGGCTCCGGATGGCGGCGTTCCGAAGGGCGAGCCGGTCGGTTCCGGAAACGGCTGGTCGCGGGCGATCGCTTGCGATGCTGCCTCCGTAGCGTAGGATGACCGGTCGCGGCGCCGATGCCGGAACCCGCTTTGCGGTGAGGGCGTTGATGTACCGGCCGTAGATCCATTCGAGCTGATGTGTCAGACAGATGAAGGCCGGCCCGGTCGCCTGGTTGGGGTAGACGTCCCAGAACCAGAGAGTCGGGTTCGTTCCCATCCGGAACGTCCAGACCTTGCCGCGTGAACGCAGCATCGAGGCGAGGCCCACGTCATCGGACGAGAGGAGGGCTTCGCTGATGAGTTCCGAAGCCGTCACCTTGTCTGCCAGGAGACCGCGGGCGGGAACGTAGCGGCGGACAGCGGTGCGACTGAACATGTCGATCGCCTGGT
>JAGOCE010000093.1 GCA_017998915.1 Candidatus Ozemibacteraceae bacterium | reverse complement strand
CATCGATCTTGACCGGGGCGACGCCCCCGGCCGCGGGGCAACCGATCGAGAGGAACCGGAGGCGTCTGACCAGCCTGTCATATACCGCGGCTGCTTTCGCGAGATCGTTCGATGCCGATGCGGCGCCCGTCTCAGCGATGAATGCGTCGAGAAGGGCCGGTGTCGGCGCCGCCTTCCCGAGCGCCTGCGAGAACTCATCGGCGAGCTTGCTCCAGGCGGAGGCCGGATACACCATCACGCGCGGGAAGATGCGCGAGGCGGGCGGCATGTCTGCTTCGGGAATGAAGCCCTTCGTGTCCTTGAAGATCCAGCTCCAGGTGCGGGTTTTCCCGACGGGGTCCGCCATCTCCCTGAACTGGGGCAGATTGTCGCCCGTCCAGTTCATCAGCTTCTTCTCGAGCGGATACGTTTCCGGAAACCGGATGGTGAGCTCGTCATGCAGGTTCGGCTCGCGCTCGCCATACATGTCGTCGATCAACATGGGCCTCAGCGTCGTCGGCGGTTGGGATGACAGTTTCCAGGCGACGTCGATCACGCTGCCGAGATCGACCTTCTTCAGGCCGAATTTCAGCTTGCGGAGCTTGTCGTATTCCGGTGTGGAACTGAAAATCCCTTCGTCGGAAACCGTGTCGTCCGTCAGATGGAAGACGCGGCCGTCCGGCGCGTAGGTGTGGCCCCAGAGGAGTTCGACCTTCTCGCGGTCCGACATGTAGTAGGCCGACTGGTCGGCTTTTCCGAGGCCCGGCTCTTTCAGGATCTGCACGATTTCGCGGCGCTCGAGGTCGAACGAGCCGTCCGGCCTGATCGTAAACCGGCGCTGCCGGAACAGCGTGACGAAGTCCGAGTTCGGATACGACGCCGGGCTGGGCAGATCGCTGAGAACGCCGATCGCGATAGGGTCGGTGAGACTGGCGATCGTCTGGATCTCGTCGCCTTTCCGGAGCGTGGAGAGAAGCACGTTCGTCACGCTCGCAGTGGGAAGCTTCAGCACGCCGCTTCCCAGCTCGTCGAAGGTGACGGTGTCGCGGTCGATCGTGAGAAGTTTTCCGGTATGCTCTTCACCTTCGTTGAGATAGAGAATGTCCGCCGCGGCCGGAACGAGCGCGCAGAACAGGGCGGTCACCAACAGAAACGGTGCGTGCTTTTTCATCGCCCGGTCTCCTTTACGGCTGTTTCCTCGAGGAAAATGCGTTCTTCCGTCGATTGCGAGATTTTTTCGAGAGCCTGTTTGAGCCGATGATACTCGGCGACGGGAACCCGGCGGGCCGTGACGGCGGTTCTGCGGCTCAGCACGATCGTGTCGCCGGTTTGCGTGTATTTCGATGAGAACCGCACCCACGGCGTCTCGACCGACACGGGGGCCGGCAGATACTTCACGGTGAATCCGGCGGGCAGTTTCACGGTGATTTCATCGGCCCGGAGCGACGTCGTTCCGTAAGAAATGTCGTAGGTGCGCGACGCCAGGCCGACTTCGGGGAATCGCAGGCGCAGGCCGGGAACCTCGAAGATCATGTAGCTTCCCGAGCGCGGCGCGAAGCGGTGGAGCGTGTACGTCGAGCCGAGCATGAACGGCCGGCTGAAATCGAGGGGGTGCGAGTGGGTCGCCACTTCGAGCGTGTAATTTGGGCTGATCGCGCCGATACTGCCGCGGGTGTGGCGTTCGAACTCTTCCGGCTTGAGGCTCCTGATCCAGCCGCGCAGCGAGGCTTCGCCCGTGCCGGTGGCGATCGTCGCCGACTCGATGCGGAGCGAACCGTCGGGTGAAAGGGTCAGGGTGCGGGTGGTCAGCGTCGAGTTTCCTTCCGGAGGCGGCAGCGGAACGTGGTTGATGCGCCGCAACTGGGCGTTGTCGACCGAAACGTCGTGGTCGTCGCTGCGAAGGGCTGGGTAGCGATAATCGCTTGCCGTCGAGTCGAGGTAGAACACCTCGCTGGCGAGGTGCACCTCGGTGATGCAGTGGTTGTCGTCGAAAATGCCGATCTCGCGGATCGCCTTGCCGGCGTCGTTCGTGCGCACACCGACGGGATAAGCCTCGATGCCGAGACATTTGAGCATCGTCGCGAGCAGCATGCCCTTGTCGGTGCAGTCGCCGAAGCGGTTCTTCAGGGTCTCTTCGGCCGCCCGACCGACCTGGTTCGCGGCGAGACTGCCCTTGATCGAGATGTACCGGATATCCTGCTGGCAGAACCGGTACAGCCGTGCGATCTTGTCGTGGATGTCGGTGGCGCCTTTCGTCAGCTTTTCGACCTGGGCTTTTACAATATCTGTAACGATAAAACGCTTTTCGAACATCGGCGTGAGGCGGTCCCACAGGTAGGTCCGGTCTTTCTGGATGCTGAACGCCACGTTCGGCACGATCTCGCGCCACGGTGGCATCATCGGCTCGGAAATGACCGGCGGCATGTCGGTGAAATGCCACCGATGGACGGTTTCGCCGTCTTCGTCGCGTACGGCCGGCTGCGCCTTGTCGGGTGGGCACTGGGGCGCGACATGGTAGAGGGGGGTTCCCTTCGGAACCCTCACTGTGAGCAGCGATTCGACGACCGGGTTGCTGTCCTGGAAAAACGACCTCCCCTCGAACAGCTTGCGGTCAAACGGGTTGTACTCCTCGGTCTCGTAGGCGTAATCGATCATGCAGCCGACCTCGGCTTCCGGGATCGTGAACGACATCGTCTGATAGGGGTTGTAATACTCGCCCCCCGAGCTCGCTTTCGTGACCTTGATCTGGTCCGGCGAAACCGAATGGACCGAGCCGTCCGGGGTCAGGCAGCGCGCGTGAATCAGCCGGACGCGCTCACGGTTCGGGTCGAAGCCGATGCCGACTTCGGCGGCGCCGAGCGATTCTTCTTTCGCGAGCAGGAGGACCTGTCGGACGAATGTGCGATTCGTTCCGTCGGGCCGAAGCCTGTAATCGAGCTCGTCGAGAACCGTCACCGACGGAGCGTCGGGATACTTCGCGAGACACTCGCGGCCCCGGTTCAGCAAGGGAAGCAGATCCGCGGCTTCCGTCGCGAGCGCTGTCTCTTCCCGCTTTCGTGCCGAAAAACTGATGTCGCGAACCGTTTCCCGGGCATGGTGGACCGTTTCAGAACCGATGCGAAGGGAAAAGGTGGCGCTCTCGAGCAGAAGTTCGTCCGCATCGACGGTCTCGCCGTTCAGAAGCGTTAGCTGAGCTGCCGGAAGGGGAATGGCGGCCGCGAAAAGCCCGAAAGCCGCCGTCGCGAGAAGTGACAGGATCCTGCTGCGTCGTGATTTCATCGAATGCTCCGTCAGAGGAACGTTTGCCGGTGTACGGCCTGTCCCATTCTACGCGAAACTGTCCAAAAATGTAACGTTTTGTAGGGAGCGGGTTTTCACTCCGGCCGCAGCCCACCTGTCAGACGCGAAATGGCCGCGAGCCATCGCTTCAGCCGTAATTCAATATCATTTAGTGTATTATCCATGAATCGTCTGGCTTTTTCCGGGCAGAAATCCGGTCTTCCGGTGGGGTTGCCTTCGTAGATCAGCACTTCGCCGGGGGGCGGGTAGCACCAGAAACCTTCGAGGGGCTGGTAATCGTCCGTGGCAGAAGCATACTGTGACTCGACGACCGATTCGGGGAACATCGCGACCATCGCGGCCGTTTCCTCGACGGCGGCGTGCCCGCCGAGCCCCCCGTAGACCTGTTGGGCCGCAGGCTCGGAAAGTTTCCACCAGTTGATGACACAGAGGGCGGTGTCGCGTTCGCGGACGAGCCGGCGGGCGAGACTCTGCAGGGGCGGCCGGTTCCCACCGTGGCCGTTCACCACGATCAGTCTGCGAAACCCGTGATGCCGGAAGGTGCGGAGGGTCGTTTCGATGAAATCCCCCCACTGGGATTCCGGATAAAAACTGGCCGGGGCGGTCTGGGCAAGCAGGTTCGTCAGCCCGTAGGCGAAAGCCGGGGCCACGATGCCGCCGAGACGCCGCGCCAGTTCCAGGGCGACGCCTTCCGCGCAGAGCGTGTCGGTGCCGACGGGAAGATGCCGGCCGTGCGCTTCGAGCGTTCCGACCGGAAAGAACAGCGGGGCGTCTGATTGGATGAGGCTTTCGACGGCCGGACTGGTCAGCCTCTCGAGACGGACTTCACGGCTTGAATCTAGGTTCTTGTTGATTGCCATGCGTCATGGATCTCTTTTCATGTGCGGATTTTCGTGTGCCGTTCGATTGTAGCGCAATGCCTGATGAGGGTCCAGAGGGGCCGACTTGCTTGCATGAAGGAGGAAGGCTATACTCGGCAGGTTCGTCGAGACGACGAAAATTTCGATACTCCCGGCGCCTGTTTTGCGCCGCCGCCACAGAGGTTAACCAGATGGGTGACAAGCTTCTCAAGGGATTGACAGCCGAACAGGTCATCGAGAGCCGCCGCAGGCACGGTGCAAACGTGATGACACCCCCCGAACGCGATCCCTGGTGGAGGCTCTGGCTCGACAAGTTCGAGGATCCCGTCATTCGCATCCTCCTCATTGCTGCCGGTATCGCCCTCGTTGTCGGCCTTGCCGATGGATCATACGTCGAGGGTATAGGTATAATAATAGCTATATTTCTTGCGACGACTCTTGCGTTTCTCAATGAATACAAGGCCGGACGGGAATTCGACATTCTCAACCAGACGTCCGATGAAGTCGCGGTGAAGGTAATTCGGGACGGCGGCTATCACACGGTCCAGCGAAAGGAAATCGTTGTCGACGATCTCGTTCTCCTCGAAACCGGCGATGAAGTGCCTGCCGACGGAATCCTTCTGGAAACGGTATCCCTCCAGATCGACGAGGCGAAGCTGACAGGCGAGTCCGTGCCGGTCACCAAACGGAAAATCGCGACCGGTGAAGAGACGGTGCGCGAGAAGGACGCCGTGACCGAAGCCTACGAACCGTTCCGGGTGCTTCGCAGCACGATGGTCATCGATGGGCACGGCGTCATGCAGGTCACCTCCGTTGGCGACGGGACCGAGATCGGCCAGACGGCCCGCGCGGCCGCAGAGGAGACCGGCGAGGAAACGCCGCTGCATCGTCAGCTCGAGCGGCTGAGCAAGGTCATCGGCGTCGTGGGGTTCGGCGTGGCCGCGCTGACATTCGTCGCCCTCGTTGGGCGCGATTTCGTTCTCGGCGAACTTCCGCTGACCTGGCAGCAGTGGGTGTTTGCGCTGATCCTCGGCGTGAGCATCATCACGGCGCTCGCGCGTGTCTGGTTCCCGATTCTCGTCGATGCGTATGCCCTTGCCGGCCGAAAACTCGAGACGCCGGAACTGCTGCGGGGCACCGGCCTCGCGTCATGGCTGAAAATCCTCGGGGCCGGAGGCGGCTTGTTGCTCGCCGGCCTCGTTCCCGCGGCCGTGCTCGGCCTGATTCCTGAAAATCCCGCGGCCTGGCTTCCCAGGACGGCGATCGAGGAGTTCCTGCATTTCTTCATGATCGCGGTGACGATCGTGGTTGTGGCCGTTCCCGAGGGGCTTGCGATGAGCGTCACCCTGAGTCTTGCCTACAGCATGCGCCGCATGACCGCCGCCAACAATCTCGTCAGGCGCATGCACGCCTGCGAGACGATCGGTGCCGCGACGGTCATATGCAGCGACAAGACGGGAACGCTGACCCAGAATCGCATGACGGTGAGCGGCTTTTTTGCCCCCTGGCTTTCCGACGGCAAGCCCGTTCGGCGCGGTCTCAAATCGAAGAAGGAGCGCCTGCTGGCGGAGGCCATCGCCGCCAACAGCACCGCGAACCTCGATCTGACCCGTGGTGACAAGCCAGCGACGATCGGCAATCCCACCGAAGGTGCCCTGCTCGCCTGGCTCGCGGAAAACGACTGCGAGTATCTTCCCCTGCGCAATGCTTTCGAACTCCGTGACCAGTGGACGTTCTCGACCGAGCGGAAGTTCATGGCGACCTATGGCGTTTCGAGCCTCGACAAAAAGCCCGTTCTGTACGTGAAGGGGGCCCCGGAAATCCTGCTCGAGCGCAGCGAGCGAGTGCTGACCGACCATGGCGTCGTGTCCATCACGCGATATCGCATACCGATTCTCGAGCAGCTCAGGGAACAACAGGCCCGCGGCATGCGCACCATCGCCATTGCCGTCCGCGACGAGCTACCGGAAACGCTCGAGAACAAGCTCATGAAGGTGGCTTCCGACCTCATCTGGCTCGGCTTCGTCTCGATCTCCGACCCGGTGCGGCCCGAAGTGCCGGGCGCACTGAATGCCTGCCGCGATGCGGGAGTCCAGGTGAAGATCATTACCGGCGATACCTCCGCCACGGCTCTCGAGATCGCCCGCCAGACGGGCCTCTTCGCCGGTGATCCGCCTCCTGGGGCACACATGACCGGCGTTGAGTTCGCCGCACTCGATCAACAGCGCGCGGCCGTCGCCGTCGAGCACCTGCTGGTGCTGTCGCGCGCCAAGCCCGCCGACAAGATGCGCGCGGTGAAGCTGCTTCAGAAGAACGGCCACGTCGTCGCCGTGACGGGCGACGGGACCAACGACGCGCCCGCTCTCAACCACGCGAACGTCGGTCTCGCCATGGGAATGACCGGCACCGCCGTCGCGAAGGAAGCCAGCGACATCATCCTGCTCGACGACTCGTTCCCGAGCGTCGTGAACGGGATCATGTGGGGTCGCTCGCTCTACGGCAACATCCAGCGATTCGTCCTGTTCCAGTTGACGATCAACGTCGTCGCCCTCGGCATTGCCTTCTTCGGGCCGTTCATCGGCGTGAAACTGCCCCTGACGGTCATCCAGATGCTCTGGGTCAACCTGATCATGGATACCTTCGCGGCACTCGCCCTCGCGACCGAGCCCCCGCACAGAAGCGTCATGAAACATCCCCCAAGGCATGCCGACGACTTCATCGTCACCCCGGGAATGGCCCGTCGCATCTTCGGTGTCGGAGCGTCATTCCTCGTCGTGCTGCTCTCGCTGCTGGTCTTCCTGCAGAACGACGGCATCACACCGCGGGAGTTGACGGCGTTTTTCACGATCTTCATCATGCTCCAGTTCTGGAACCTGTTCAACGCGAGATGCCTCGGTCTCACCCAGTCGGCCTTCAAGGGACTGTATAACAATCGGGGGTTTATCTGTATAGCAGGGGCGATATTCATTGGCCAGGTTTTCATCGTCCAGTTCGGAGGCTCGGTCTTTCGCACCGTCCCGCTCTCGTTCGGCGATTGGGTGATGATCCTCATCGCCACGTCCCCCGTCCTGCTCGTCGGCGAACTCCTCCGCTGGCGCGACCGCCACCGCCCCGCCCGCGCCACGGCCTGACCCCCGTTTCGCAGGGGCGGATCGCGATCCGCCCGGCATCACGTCGATGTAACATAAAACAGGCCCGGGCCATTCTGCCCGGGCCTGCTGTTTCAAACTTCAAACTTCCGCTACGCGGCTATGTGGCTGACCTCTGCGGGGCGCATGTCGACATGACCGCCGCTGACGTCATACAGCTGGTTCCGGACCCATTCCTGGACCAGGTCGAGGCCGTTGGGAAGGTCGAGAAGCTTGATCTTGGGGCCGAGAATGTCCTTATACTGCTCCTTGATCTCCTGGATCATGCGGATGCGGAACTCGGCATCGGTCTTCGAATTATAGAGAGGGGTATCGGGAAGAACCACGTTCATTACCTCCTGCTGAAGAAACGATTTCCCTGGTTTACACCAGATCTATCGGCTTCCCCCGCCCATTTCCGAAGCCCGCCCGAGGTGCAGGTTTTCAATGCAGGCTCACAACCGCTGAATCACAGAGAACACGAAGTCCACAAAGAAAATCACAGAGGATTCTGCTTCGAAAATACCTCTGTGGGGACTTTGTGTCCTCAGTGAACTCTGTGATTCAGCGGTTGGTGCTTTCGTCAGAAAAAGTGCGCACTGATGAACTGGAAGAGCGGCATGACGATCTCGATGAGGATCAAGATGATGATCGTCATTTCCAGTGCCGTTGCCCGTGAATGATCGATGCGTTCCATGATTACCCGCTGTGCCGAGTCGATCTCTTCGATCTTGTCGCGCACCGACTGGAACCAGGAACTGACCTGGAACGTCTCGTTCAGGTTACGATAGAGCGCGGCAAAAAACGGGTCGTCTGTCACTTTCGAGGTGTTCGTCACGTCCTTGACCAGGTCGACGAGATCCATGCGGATCTCGGTCAGTCGCAGCACGTGACTGATACGCTGCTTGTAGTCGGTTCGCAGCCAGGACAGCGGCATGATCGACTCTTCCCTGGGCAGTTGATCCAGGAACTGATACGTGTTCTCGATCGCGCGGTCCAAAATGTAGTCGTAGATTTTTAATTCGTACAGCTGCACGCGCGAGAGTTCGAGCAGGTTCAGAATGTCGAGGCTGTCCGGAACCGGGGCGATATACGCCCGCTGGCCGAGCAGGAACAGGTAATCGTGCTCTTCGCCAACCGAGATCTGCGAAATCCCGTGGCGCCGCGCCGGCGCCGACGGATCGAACATCTGCGGCAACAGCAACGAAACGGCCTGGTCGGGCTCGCGCTGCGTGTCGTCGAGATAGGCGACGAAATGATCGTTGAATGTCTGGGTTTCGTATTCCTTGCGGACGCCTTCTTTCAGGAGGGCTTCGACCCGTGTCAGATCGTCCTTGAACAGGCCATCGAAGGTCTGCTGTCCGCGCGTCTCGAGGTTGACGGAGTGAAGACGTGACATCTCTTCGATCGTCAGCAGGTTCCCGTCGAGCGTCAGCATGTATTCGAACAGCACGACGCCGTAACTGAACAGCTTCAGATGCGTCGCCAGTTCTCCCGTTCCATTGTCGAACCGGACAGTCTCGACATTACGCCTGATACGGATCGGTGCCAGGCCGGTCGCGGTAAAATAATCCGAGTAAATCTTCGAAATTGGCTCGGGAATAGGCTCGCCAAGCTTTTTCGGCAGTTCCTTGAACATTTCATTGGCGAACTCGCCGCCAAGGTCCCGCAGAAAGGCATGCACGATTTTCATGGTTCGATCTTCCTTTCAGCGCCTGTAGAGCACTTCGGGCGATCACTGGTGTGACCGCCCGGCATTCGTTAGAGCTCCAGCCCCACCTTGAGGCCCTTCTGGCCCTGAAGTTGTTTCAAGCCGAGGAAGATGCCGGGCAGGAAAGATTCCCGCTGGAATGAATCGTGGCGGAGCGTCAGGCACTGGCCGACGTCACCGAAGATGACTTCCTGGTGGGCCGTGAAACCGGGCAGGCGCACCGAGTGAATCGGAATCACCTTGTCCGGGTCTTCGTCGTCGATTCCGCATTCCTTCCCCTTGCCGGACTGTCGGAGCGACTCGAACATGCCTTCGCGGGTGCGGAGCGCGGTTCCGGACGGCTTGTCGAGCTTCTGCGGATGGTGCAGTTCGATGATCTCGGCGTGAGGCATGTATTTCGAAGCCTTTTTCGCGAACTCCATCATGAGAAGGGCGCCAATCGCGAAGTTCGGCACGATCAGCACCGGCGTCGCCATCTTCTTCGAGAGGTGGGCGAGTTTCTCGACATCTTCCTGCATGATTCCGGTCGTGCCGACCAGGACGGGCACATTTTCCTGGAGACAGGTTGCCACGTTCGAGGTGACGGATGAAGGGGTGGTGAAATCTATAGCGATATCTATTTTCGCATCCGAGAGGATCGTCTGGAGATTGGCCGAGATGGGGATATTGATATGGCTGAGATTGAGCACCGAACCCAGATCGTCGCCAATGCGCGCGGTATCGACGCCGGCGGCGAGTTCGTAGTCGCTGCTTGCCAGAAGGCCGCGGCTCACGACCTGACCCATCTTTCCAAGGCACCCGATAACACACACTCTGAGCTTGCTCATCTTCTTCTCCTGAATCCTCTGCCGGCGGAATGGTGACTCGGGGTGCTTACTCGCGAATACCCCCGGTATTCATCGACAAATTACCGGTGGAACCGAACCCGCCCTCGCCCCGGTGCGTCGCAGCCACGTCTTCCGCCCGCTCGAACTCGACCGATGTCACCCGGGCGAAGATGAGCTGCGCGATGCGCATGCCCGGCTCGATGGTGAAGGGCGTCCGGCCGTGATTGATGAGGATCACGCAGACCTCGCCCCGGTAATCGCTGTCGATCGTACCGGGAGCGTTTAACACCGTGACCCCGTGCTTCGCTGCCAGCCCCGACCGCGGACGGACCTGCGCCTCGAATCCATGGGGGATTTCAAGTTTCAGGCCCGTCCCGACCCGGCCGAAGGCGCCCGGCGCAAGTGTCAGGGCTTCGCGTGAACAAATGTCATATCCTGCCGCTCCGTTCGTGGCCTGGGCCGGCAACGGATACGACGAGGCGTCGATCGAGGCGACGCGGACGGTCGGCCGGGCGGGGGAGGTCATGCCTGAGCGTGCGCGGCTTTCTCGGCCGGGCGGCTTTTTCCCTTTTGCTTCTCGACCTTCTGGAACTGTTTGATTCCCTCGCCGAGGGCCAACATCGCGCGCCGGAGCTTCTCGACCTCGAGCACGTAACTGATGCGGATTTCGTTGCGGCCCATGCCGGGCGTTCCGTAGAAGCCGCCGGCCGGGGCGACAAGAACGGACTCGTTCTCATGGCTGAAGTCGGTCAGCAGCCATTTTGCGAACTCCTCGGCATCTTCGATCGGGAGTTTCGCGATGACGTAGAACGCGCCCGTCGGCACCTTGCAGACGACGCCCGGGATCTTCGCGAAGCCCTCCATGACCGCGTCGCGGCGGCGCTGATACTCTTCGAGGATCGGCCGGAAATATGACGGATCCATCAGGATCCCGGCGCGGGCGGCCCACTGCTCGACGGTCGGCGAGCTGAGCCGTGCCTGGGCCAGCTTGAGGACGGCGGCCATGACATCCTTGTTCTTGCTCGCGATGAGGCCGATACGGGCACCGCAGGCGGCGTACCGCTTCGAGATACTGTCGACCAGGATCGCGTGCTCGGCCATGCCGGGCAGCTGCAGGATAGAGGTGTGAACGAGGCCGTCGTAGACGAATTCGCGGTAGACCTCGTCGGCGATGACATACAGGTTGTGCTTCTTCGCGAGGAACGCGAGCCCCTCGAGCGCTTTCTTCGGATATACCGTGCCCGTCGGGTTGTTCGGATTGCAGATCAGGATGCCGCGCGTGCGCGGGCCGATTGCCTTCTCGATCGCCTCGACCGGGGGAAGCTGGAAGCCGTCTTCCGCGTAGGTGAGCAGCGGCTTCAGATGGACGCCGAGCTGCTGGGCCATTCCATTGTAGTTGGTATAGAATGGCTCGAAGACGATGATTTCCTCGCCGGGATCACAGATGGCGTGGAACGCGAAGAAGATGGCTTCACTGCCGCCGGTGGTGACGATGATGTCGTTCGCGTCGAGCGCGATGTTGTTCTGCTTGTAATACCCTGCGAAGGCTTCGAGCAGGTAATCTTCGCCGGGGGAGGGACTGTAGGCCAGCACCTTCTGGTCGAACGAACGGATCGCCTCGCGGATCGGCTCGGGCGTCGATATGTCGGGCTGCCCGATGTTCAGCGGATACACCGTGGTACCACGTTTGCGAGCTGCCGTCGCCAGCGGGATCAGTTTCCTGATCGGCGATGCCTGCATCTGGTCCGCACGCTTCGAAATCTTCATCATGACTGTTCGGTCCCTTCCTTTCACGACACCGGCGCGGTCTGCCGCGTCCGGCTGAAAACGTCGCGCGTTTCCGATTACATTACCCCTTTCCGCCTGCCCGCGCAACCCTCCGCTCCCCTCGTCATCGGAAAAGGGCTGTTCGCGAACCGCCCGATCCCATGACCTTGATACAGGTATTTCCCGCATATTCGGAGAAGGGCGAAACCTGCCGATAATCGATGACGCATGGACCAGATGAAACAACGTAGATGGCTCGTCGTGTTGGTGCTGGCGGCGGTTCTGTTCGCCGCCCAAGGATGCCTGCAGTCCGAGAAGCAGAGCAATGGAAGCCTCCGCGGCACCGTCGTCGACGGAACCGGGCGGGCGCTCAGTGCCGTGCGCGTGTCGGTTCCATCGGCATCGACGTATACCGATGCTGCCGGCGCCTGGACGCTTGAATCGCTTGAGCCGGGCTTCTATACTGTGACGGCGGACCGCGACGGGTACGAAACCCAGTCACGCCAGGTCGAAGCGATCTCGGGCCAGACGGTCGAGGGAATCACGCTTTCCCTGCTGCAGAAAGGCTCGATCTATAATCTGCAGGCGAGC
>JAGOCE010000491.1 GCA_017998915.1 Candidatus Ozemibacteraceae bacterium | reverse complement strand
ATCTGGCGACGTTCGTCGGCCCGAAACGCGCCGTCATGTGCGGTGTTCTGCCGTTTCTGGCTGGTGACCTGTTCAAGATCTTTTTCGCCGCCGCCCTTCTTCCAGGCCAGACCATTCGCTGAAAATTACGGTCCGAAACCGCTTGGGAACAACGGTCCGGCGGTTCGGCTTGCTTGCGCTTTACAAAGCGCCGGGTGTGCGGTAAGATGGCGGCGCCTCGACCGAGGCACAACTTCGGAAAAGGAGTTCTCATATCATGGCTATCAAGGTCGATAAGGAAAAATGCACCGGTTGCGGCGCCTGCGTCGGCACCTGCCCCGTTGAAGTCCTCGAGATCAAGGACGGCAAGGCCAACTACAAGGGTGACGGCTGCATCGAGTGCGGTGCCTGCGTTTCCGTGTGCCCGGTTGAAGCGCTGAAACTGTAAGATATTTTCGATCGCTTCAGAACAAGCGACCGGACCCACCTGGGTCCGGTCGCTTGTTCTTTCGCCCAACAGATCGGGGCTTACATGCCGCTCGATCCCGAGGGGTGTTCGCCTTGATCGCCACCTGATGGGCCATCAGAAGGTATCGAGCCACCCTGATCGGCCGGAGGCTGCGAATCACCGCCCGTATCGCCGTTTTCCGTATCGCCCCCGCCCTGCGGCGGGAAATCGGGGTTGTCCCCCGTGGGAAGCACCGGGTCACTGCCGCCGGTCATGCCGTCGCCAGAGGGGGGCCCAGAACCAGGTTCGCCGCCTTCCCCTCCGGGGGCTGAGGCGGTTCCCGTGGCGGCCCCCTTCTGAGAACCTTCGACGGGCTGCTCGCGATCCATTTTTTCGATTTCCTCGGTCGCGCGATCGAAATCGGAACGGGCTTTCGACAGTTCCTTGCGTTTCTGCTCGAGGTCTTTCTCGAACCGGTCTCGCCGGCGGTCGTAGCGGCTGTCCTTGAGGGTGTACCAGAGGCGGTTCGCTTTGTTGTACTCCTCTTCGAGGTTCTTGATCTCTTCTTCGAGCTGGGGAATGCGCGTATCGAGCTGATCGCGCTGCTGAGTGAGCTGGGCGTATTTCGTGGCGCGGTTCTGGCTTTCCTCGTGCTGGGCCGCGAGCCGCTCCTGGCGTTCCATTTCCGACCAGCCCTTGAGCCGCTCGTCGCGCATCTGGGAGGTGATCTCGTCGCTCGTCCGCTGAGTCGCCTCCTGCATCGCTTTCAGTCGCTCGATGAGATTCGCCGTCTTGGTCTTAACTTTTTCGTCCGTCGCCAGCTCGAGGACCTTTTCGTAGCAGCCGATCGCCTTCGCCATGTCGGCATAGCAAACGGCGCTGACGAAGCCCATTCCCTCGAGCGCCTCGATATCGTCGGGACTGTTTTTCAGCTTTTTCTCGTATTTCGTGCGAAGGAGACCGATCAGGCCATCGTCGTCTTCCCCGAGAATTCCCCGGTTCATCCGGATCGCTTTCTCGTAGGTGACGAGCGCTTCTTCGGATTTCCCGGAAGCTTTTTCCTGGATCGCCTGCTTGTAGAGGATCTTCGCGTCTTCCAGCGATTCATCCTGCGCGCGACAGAGACCGGGCGACAGGCTGATGGCCGCCAGCACCAGGGACAGTATCACGACCAGCCGCAAACGGCGGGGAATGAACCTTCTCACCTTGCACCTCCCGGCTTTCATGGGGGTAGTCTTTTCAATTTAACACAGCACTCCGAGAAACGACAAGAAACCCCGGACTTGGCTTTTGCCAGGTTTGCACCGCAAATGGTCATAGATTACAGTGGAAAGAAACATTGATATGAATCTCCCGACGTCAGGGAATCCATCGCGGATCTCCTTTGTCAGGAGCTTGAGACTGCGGCCCAGAACGACGGCCGTCGCCAGCACCAGGGGTCGGCACCCATGACCAGCACGAGCAGGCCAGGAAGCAGAAACAGGGTCAGCAGGTGGATGCCCGCCGCCAGTCCGAAACAAGCGCCCGCCGCCGTCGGCCCCACCGCTCCGATGCCGCCGTTGCGACGACGCTCGGCCCAGGAGAACACTCCCACCAGGCCCCACAGGGCGAAGGCCGTCGCGGGGGCTTACACCTCGGTGATCACGGACTGCGACCAGAGGGCCGGATTGAGGCCGATGAGCAGGCCGATCGCGGTTCTCGCCCACGGACCGAGGCTCCAGTGATACCGGATGTTCAGACAGCCGAGCAGGGCAGTGAGAGCGCCTACGGCCAAGCTGCCCGCGCAGACCGAGAGAAAGGTTGAACTTCCAGGCCATCGCCGTTCCCGGAAGCAGGCTGAACATTTTTCCCAGGAACAGATAGGCTGGGCATCCGGCCAGATGTGCAACGCCGAGAAACACTGACGCCAGGATCAGCTCACCGCCGTCGTCGCCGAAGTGTCTCCAGGCAAGACCCGGCGCCATCGTCGCCGCAAGGATGCCGAAGGCTGCGATCGTCGCGAACAGTGGCCCCGGCTTTACCAATGCAGCGCGGGACGTCATTTCTTTCCGATGGGCGGGCGGCCGAGGGCTTCCCAGACCATGAGAGCCGCGTAGGCATCGTTCGCGGCATAGACCAGCTGGTTCGAAGAAAGCTGGAGCTTCGACCAGTCGGAGGTCGTCACGTGCTTCGATTTGTTGAAACTCCGGTGGAGAACCATGCCGACCGCGGCCTGCACCCCAGTCGTGTTGCGATACCCCCGCTTCCGGAAGACGGCACACAGGTCGAGCAC
>JAGOCE010000490.1 GCA_017998915.1 Candidatus Ozemibacteraceae bacterium | reverse complement strand
GATGCGGGTTCCGGTCAAGCAGGGCTTTCGCGGCGATCAGCGAGCCGGGGTTGCAGTATCCGCACTGGGTTGCGCCATGCTTCACGAATGCGGTCTGGAGGGGATGTGGATGCTCGGGAGTTCCCAGCCCTTCAGCGGTGGTGATGGTCGCGCCTTCACACTGGGCCGCAAACAACAGGCAGGAGCTTTTCGGCCGGCCGTCGATGAGCACGGCACAGGCCCCGCAGGAGCCTTCCCCGCAGCCCTTCTTGATGCTCTTGTATCCGTTCGTACGCAGCAGATCCAGCAGCAGCGTCCGGGGATCGATCTCGAACGTGCGCTTATTTCCGTTGATCGTCATCGTGACGTTCATGTGTTTGTCCCCCTTCCGTCAGACGCGGGCCTGGCGCAGCGCTTCGTCGATGCAGCGCCGCACGAAGACCGGCAGCACCTCTTCGCGATACTCGCGCGAGGCGCGGAAATCGGTGGTCATGTCGAGATCGCGGGCGGCGGCGGCGGCGGCGGCGGCGATGCGCTCGGCCGTCGGAACCATGTTCTCGAGCTGTTTTTCCGCATCGGGCCGGCGCTGGGCCTTTTTGCACACCGCGTTCAGCGCGATGCGGGCATCCTTGACGGTTTCGCCCTGCATCGTGATGCGAACGGCAACGGTGATCATCGCGTAGTCATTGGTCGTCTTCGAGAACTTGTGGAAGGCAACGCCTGTTCCTCGGCCATATTCCGGCACCTGGAGCTCCACCAGGATCTCGCCCGATTCCATGTAGTGACGAGGGCCGGTCTCGATCAGATTCTTCACCGCCACGGTGCGTTTGGGAACGCCGCGACGGCAGAGCGCCTGGGCGTCGAGCGCAAGCAGGACGGGGGGCAGATCGGACCACGGGAAAAGGGCCATCAGGTTGCCCCCGGCCGTGATCGAATGCCTGAGCAGGGTCGAGCCGATCCTGCCGGCAGCCGCCCGGAGAAGCTGGCCGGACGGGCCGACGAGCATCGATGACTTGAAAACGTCCTGAACGGGGGTCATCGCGCCGATCGCATACCCTTCCTCGGTGCGGCGGATGTAGGAAAGATTCAGCCCGCCGAGATCGACCAGGCCTTCGATCGTCGAGTCGTTGACGGCCGCAATATGAGTTCCACCCGCGAGGACGGCGTTCCGCCGATCCTTGGCGGCCAGCAGGGCACAGGCCTCCTCGATCGTAGCGGGACGGTAAAACTGCGTGAGATGTTTCAGCATTCCCCTCTCCTATTACGTATTCGCTGCAATCAATCCGTGATGGTCGGAATTATAGCCAATGAAAACCGCCTTTGTCATCTTCGATCGAGAGCTACCCAAGGGGTTGCGCCAATACGCCCGCTCATGACGGACCGGCAGGGTTGCACCTTGCCCGGTATAACCGGCGATGGTATCCTGAATGGCTCATTCAATCCCACGTTTTGACCATCGAGGAGGTGCCATGGTTCCTGCATATCACCGACCGGCTTCGGCAGCCGAAGCCATTCAACTCAAATCAAAGCTGGGGCCGGGCGCCGTCTTTCTCGGCGGAGGCACCGAGGTGAACAACCTCCACGCCCCACGCCCCGCGGCCCTCATCGACCTTTCAGGACTCGGCCTCGACAAGATCGAGAAGACGACGGACGGCCTGCGCATCGGCGCGCGCGTCACGTTCCAGCAGCTCATCGAGCACCCAGCCGTTCCCGAGTTTGTCAAGACGGCGGCGCACCAGATGGCCAACCGTAATATCCGCAACGTCGCGACGGTGGGCGGACAGCTCGGCGCGAACAAGTCCTGCGCCGATCTCATTCCGGCCCTACTGGTCGCGGAAGCCCGGGTGGCCCTGACCGACCGCGAGATCCCGGTCGAGGCGTTTCTGGCCGGTATTCCAGAGCTGATTCTTGCCATCATCGTTCCGACCGCCGACCGCACCTTCGGCCTGGCGCGCCAGAGCCGCACCGCCTCCGACATCTCGATCGTCACGGCGGCAGCCTCGGTTGCTCTCGACGGCGACAAACTCCGCCAGCCGCTGCTGGCCATCGGTGGGGTGGCCCCCCATGTCGTGCGGCTGCACGATGTCGAGAAGAACCTCGACGGCAAACCCCTGCCTTCCCCCGAACAGCTCGAATCCCTCATCGCCGCCGCGGTCCATCCGATCGACGACGTGCGCGGCAGTGCCGCTTACAAACGCCAGATCGCATCTGTTCTCGGCGCGCGAGTGCTGAAAGCCGCCGCGAATCCCTCCGGTTCCAGGAAAGGAGCCCGCTGATGTCCATCTCGATCACTCTCAACGGCTCCCCCCGCAAGCTCGAGGCCGAATCCGGCGAAAATCTGCGCGACGTTCTGCGCCGCGCAGGCATCCTGTCCGTCCGCAACGGCTGTGACGGCGAAGGCACCTGCGGCGCCTGCTCGATCCTCATCGACGGCCGCCTGACCAACACCTGTCTGCTGGTCGCGGGCCAGGTCGAAGGCAAACACCTGCGCACCGTCGAAGGGCTGGCCCGGCCGCGCGAGCTGAACCATCTCCAGACCGCGTTCGTCGACGCCGGCATCGTCCAGTGCGGCTACTGCACCGGCGCCATGCTGATGGCCATCGCCGAACTGCTCGAGAAGGTCGAACGCCCGACCCGGGAACAGATCCGTGATGCCCTCTCGGGCGTCTTCTGCCGCTGCACCGGCTACGAGCAGATCTACGGCGCCGTGGAACTGGCGAT
>JAGOCE010000092.1 GCA_017998915.1 Candidatus Ozemibacteraceae bacterium | reverse complement strand
GGCTCCGGATCGGAGGGGGGCGGCGGAGGAACGATGACGGCCGGCGTTACATCCAGATCTTCGGCCGAGTAGCGAGGAGTGTTTCCGGACGCTTCCTGCACGGAAGGATCGGACTCGTTCGGTGCCGTCAACGCTTTCACCTTCTCGTAGAACAGCTTCGGCGTCTCGAAGTCGAGCGCTTTCGCATGACGCTTGCAATAGGGGCTTCCGGCCATGGCCTGCCGCGAGCAGGGGGTGTTCAGGTTGTCGACGAAGGCGCAGCGCCGGCGCACGATGTGGATCTTTTCGAGGTCCGTCCAGGAGGCCATCTCGAACCGATAGATCTTGCGCGTGATGAGGCCGGAATTCATGTGGTAGGTGTTCGATGCCGCATCGTAGACGAACAGGCTCGAGGACTTGTACCAGGAGGGGTGAACGGGGTCCCCGTTCTCCTCGATCGTCCAGCCGCGGATGAAGCCGAGTTCCTTGAGTTTGCCGAGATCCTGGTGGATCTGCTCGAGAAGCGTGTCGTCATGCCCGGCGCTCATCTCGAGACAGGCCCTTTCGACCAGCCCCATCAACGGGAGTTCGACGGTGTTCGAGGCTCCCGCTGCATCGGGGCCGGCCGCCGCGAGATCGATCCGGTTCCGCTCCACCAGCAGTTCCCAAAGAGTCAGATACGCCCGGAAAGCGAAGGGATGTCGGCGATCGTCGAGGGCGTAGGCAACGGGGTGCGGCAGCTTCGGATAGCGGTTCCTGATGAGTTCTTCATACAGAGGCGGCGAGAATCGGAAGCGGCCGGCGGTGAACGCCTCGATTTCACGCCCTGTGATATCGCGCACCCACTCCCTTTTCACCTGATCCTCGAAAGGAAGCAGGGGGCAGTAGGTGCGGATCGCCATGCCGCGCGGGCTGGAAATCTGGAAGTAGAAAAACTCGTCGCACAGCTCCGTAAAAGCGATCGCGATCATGCCTCTGCGGCGGTCCGTAAGGGCATCCTCGCCTGGCCACAGGAGGGCGGCAACCTTCCCGATGTCGAACTCCAGGCTCCCGTCCGGATTGCCCTTCGAAGACGCAAAGGCGATCTCGAACATCTTTCGCTGAAACGGCGTCAGCGAGCGAACCAAGCCATACGGCTGGCGAGATGCTCCGTCCTTGTTGAACTGCCCGTATAACCAGTGAAATACTTTCCATCGCCGCTCGGCGCCGCCGTAGATGACTCTCAAGAGAATGAAGAGAACGATGAAGAATGCCAGAAACACGAACCCGATGGAGCGGACCATCAATCGGAGAATCGTCAGGCGAAGCCGGATGAGCTCGATTGCCTGGTTGTTCGGCGACAGCCGTTCGGCATACTCGGGAAACTTCGTAATGCCGACTCGGTCCTTTTCCATCGCGTGCATGACCCGCGTCAGCAGTGATTGTTCGGACATGCCGAGCTTGCTCACTTCCTTCCCGGCGAGATCCGCGATCTCGTCCTGCAGGCGTGGCCAGAACACGGCGTCGATGAATGGGTCCGTGCGCAGAAGCATCAGCCAGGCTGAAACGGCGGTGAACAGGGCGAAAAAAACGACCGTCAGCCGTAAAAAAGCGTCTGATATATGCCTATCGAAATAATAGAGGCGATTACGTGAACGAATGACCATGGCTCAGTTCTTTCGCCCGGCCCGTCCCGTCGGAGCCTGCCCGATCAGGTCGATGAACACGAGAAAGCCGCAGTAGGGGCAGCGCACGGCGTTGGGTTTGGCATTGCAGCCGGGGCACGTCTTCGTGGGGGCTCCGATGATGTGATCGCCGCAGACGTCGCAGGTGACCGTTCCCTCAGCCCATTCGATCCTGGCATGGCAGTTCACGCAGCGCAGAAGGTTCAGACGCGCGACGAGATGATAGGCGGTTCGCACCATGAGATTCACGGTGAGGAAAAAGAGGGAGACCACGAGGTAGACCGGCAGGAACACCAGCTTGAAGACGAGCCGGACCTCGATTTTTTCTTCGAAAATGACGTAAAAATCGGAATTCACATACCAGTTGTAGATCTTTACATAGTCTTCGAGAATCCTGGGAATGCTCAGCAGGACGACGATCGCGACGGCCAGGCCGGCGAGCATGGCGATGGCGAGCCAGAAGAAGGCTTCGAGAACGCCTGTTCCGACGAACACCTTGCCCAGATGGCCGAAGAAGTAGCCGATGGCGCGCAACTCGAGAAATCCCGATACGTCATTCATCGCGTTCCTCATCCTCCCGTTTGGCCTTCATTCTATCACGCATTTCACCGGATGTGACTCCGACTTCTCGCAGGGTCAGAAGCTGCAATGCGCATCGGTGAAAAATGGCGAGAGAAGCGGATCCCAGCAGAAGAAATTTTACGAAGGCCACGAGTATCCCGGCCGTCCGAGGCGAGAGAGTCATTGCCGTGGCGGTGAACGCCAAGCAGCCCAGAAACGAGAACATGGCGTCTTTCCGGTGATGCCATGCGAACAGGCAGCAGAGCGGAGAATCGGCACGTTCGTCGAGTCGGAGCAGCTGTCGGGCGATCGTCTCTTTCGCCGTCGCGAGAACGCAGGTGAAGAGCCAGAGGCCGGCCAGACCGACGCCGGAACCGGCAAGGTCGGCGTTCAGGGGGGGCGCATACGCGATCGCCCAAGCCGGAAGAAGGGAGGGGAAAGCGGCATCGACCAGGTTGATGCCCACCCCGAGCAGCACGCGCCAGAGAATGAGACTGGCGATCAGCGTCAGCAGCGCCTCGCCGATGGGGCTGTTCCAGAGAGGTTTTCGCCACCAGCGAAGCACGAGAAACGAACTGCCCAGGTCCCAGGCGGTGATGACCGCGATTCGCGACACGAGGGCCGGTTCGCGAACGGCGAGACCCCATGACAGCCCTTCGCCGGCGAGGCCGAGATGGCCGGCCGCGACGAGCCCTGCGATCATGAGAAACGCCATGGCGACGGCACGGTCCAGCGCGGCGGCGATTCCGTCCGCGATCTCCGTGCGACGGCGTTCTTCAGGCACCATGAACCGTTCTCTCCATCATGCGACGAAGCCCCGGCGAGTCTCCGCCGGGGCTTCATATACGCTTTGTTATTTTACCACGAAGCTGGCCATGCGCTTCGGGACGTGGATGAACTTCACGATCGTCTTGCCCTCGAGGAACTTCTGCACCTTCTCGCTCTTGAGGCACTCCTCGCGAACCTGGTCGTCGGAAAGGCCGATCGCGATGCGCACCTGGTCGCGCAGCTTGCCGTTGACCTGCACCGGCAGGTTCACGGAATCCTCGGCGAGGGCCGATTCGTCCCACTTCGGCCAGGCCTGCTGGTGGACCAGCCCGCGCGGGCCGCGGCCGGTGCGTTCCCACAGGTCTTCCGCGAGATACGGGGTGATCGGCGCCAGCAGCAGGAGCAGGGTGTCGATGGCTTCGCCCCAGAGTTTCGTGCCGGCGAGCGGGGTGTTGCGCGCGTAGTCGGAGAGCGCGTTTACGAACTCCATCAGTTTCGCGACGGCCGTGTTGAAACTGAAGGTCTGGATGTCGTTCGTGATGGCCTTGATCGACTTGTGGATCCAGCGTTTCAGCTCGACGGCCTGTTCGCCCTCGGCCGCGCCGTCCTTGTCGCCCGGATACTCCTGGACGAGGTCGTAGACGCGGTTCACGAAGCGATACATGCCCTTGATGCCTTCGTCCGACCAGGCGACCTCGAGCTCGAAGCAGCCCAGGAACAGAATGAACGCGCGAAGCGTGTCGGCGCCGTATCTCTCGACCATCTCGTCAGGGGTGATGACGTTGTTCTTCGATTTGCTCATCTTCTGGCCGTCGGGAGCCAGCATCATGCCCTGGTTGCGCAACATCGCGAACGGTTCGCCGAACGGGATCAGCCCCTCGTCCTGCATGACTTTCGTCCAGAACCGGGCATACAGCAGGTGCATGACGGCATGCTCGGCGCCGCCGACGTACAGGTCGACCGGCAGCCAGTAGGCGGCCTTGTCCTTGTCGAACGGGGCCGAATCGAGCTTCGGGTCGATGAACCGAAGAAAATACCATGAGGAACAGGCGAACCCGTCCATCGTGTCGGTCTCGCGCCGCGCGGATTTCCCGCATTTCGGGCAGGTCGTATTGACCCACTCTGAAATGCCGGCGAGCGGCGACTTGCCGTCCTGACCGGGCTTGAACTCCTTGATCGGGGGAAGCAGCACCGGAAGCTGGCTGTCGGGAACCGGCACCGTGCCGCAGCAGTCGCAGTGCACGACCGGAATCGGGGCGCCCCAATACCGCTGGCGGCTGATCAACCAGTCGCGGAACTTGTAATTCACGCGCTTCTGACCGAGCTTTTTGCCTTCGAGCCAGGTGGCCATGCGCTCCATCGACTGCTCGGACGTCAGGCCCGAGAACTCACCGGAGTCGATCAGAACGCCGTATTCGGTATAGGCCGCTGTCAGGTTGCCCTGCGCCTTGCCGGCGGGCGTGATGACCTCTCGGACCGGGATGTTATATTTCTTAGCGAATGCAAAGTCGCGCTCATCGTGCGCCGGCACGGCCATGACTGCGCCCGTTCCGTAGCTGACGAGAACGTAGTCGCCGATATAGATCGGCACTTTCTCGCCGTTGAACGGATTGATCGCGAAGCTGCCGAGCGCTGTGCCGGTCTTTTCCTTCTCGGTCGAGAGACGGTCGATCTCGCTCTTCCGTCGTGACTCGGCGACGTACTCCTCAACGGCGGCCTTGCGGTCGGGGTGGGTCAGCTTCTCGACGAGCGGGTGCTCGGGGGCCAGCGTCATGAACGTGACGCCGAAGATCGTGTCGACGCGAGTCGTGAAGATCGGGATGTCGAACGTCTCGCCGGTCGTCGGGTGAACGCCCTTGAAGGTCACCTCGGTGCCGGTCCGGCGGCCGATCCAGTTTTCCTGCATCTTCTTGATGTGGTCGGGCCAGTCGACGGTCTTGAGATCGTCGATCAGCCGGTCGGCGTAGGCGGTGATCTTGAAGAACCACTGTTTCAGGTCTTTCTTTTCGACCTGCGAGTCGCACCGCCAGCAGCAGCCCTGCTCGACCTGCTCGTTGGCGAGAATCGTCTGGCAGCTCGGGCACCACCACTGCGCGCCGGTCGCCTGGTAGGCCAGGCCCCGCTTGTGCAGCATCAGGAAGAACCACTGGGTCCACTTGTAGTAGCCCGGATCGGTCGAGTTGATCTCGCGCTCCCAGTCGTAGGAGCACTCGACGAGGCTGAGCTGCCGCCGGTAGTTCGCGGCATTCTTCGCGGTCGTCTCGGTGGGATGGACACCCATTTTGATCGCAAAGTTCTCGGCCGGCAGGCCGAAGGCATCCCAGCCCATGGGATGCAGGACGTTGAATCCCTGCATTCGCTTCATGCGCGAGATGACGTCGGTCGGGACGTAGTTGCGCAGATGGCCGACCGACAGGCCGTTCCCGGATGGATACGGGAAAAAGTCGAGGCAGTAGAATTTCGGCTTCGAGCGGTCTTCGGCCGTGCGGTAGATCTGCTTGTCGGCCCAGATCTTGTGCCATTTTTCCTGCACTGCGGTGAATTCGTATCGTTCTGCCATGTCGGTCACTCCGTTGAATCGTTGATGTTATATCGTCAGGCGCCTGACGACTTCGTCGCGGCCCAGGAGGTTGAGTACGTTGATGAGATCGGGGCCGTGGCAGGTGCCGGTCAGCTTGACGCGAAGAGGCATGAACAGCCCCTTTCCCTTCGCTCCCGCTTTCTTTCCCGCCGCCTTGATCGCGGCATTGATCGGATCCTTTTCCCAGCCGCAGGACGTGAACTCTTCGGCGAGGGCGGCCATGAGGGCCGGAACCTCGGGGGCGGCAAGGGCGGCCTTCGCCTCGTCGTCGGCGGGTTCGCCGGCCTGCAGAAACGGCTTCGAGACGTTCACGACGTCGGGAATGACCGTCAGGGCGGGCTGGACCGTCAGCGCCAGGTTCCTCAGGAAGGCGGCATCGTTCATCCGGGGATCGTTGGGATACGCGGCGCGCATCGGCTTCGCGATCATCTCCGCGAGCTTCTCGGGCGGGAGCAGACGGATATGCTGGCCGTTCATCCAGACCAGCTTCGTATGGTCGAACACGGCCGGCGCCGGGTTGATGCGGTCGAGCGAGAACTTCTCGATCAGCTCCTGGATTGTATAGATCTCTTTATCGATTCCCTCGGCCCAACCGAGCAGAGCCAGGAAGTTGATCATCGACTCGGGCAGAAACCCGTCGGTCTCATACTGGCCGACCGACGTCGCGCCATGGCGTTTCGACAGCTTGGTCTTGTCGGCGCCGAGAATCAGCGACACGTGGGCGAACTTCGGTGTTGGCTTCCCCAGCGCCTCGTAGAGGATCAACTGGCGGTGTGTGTTCGTGAGGTGCTCTTCGGCCCGGATGACGTGGGTGATCTCCATGTCGGCATCGTCGACGACGACGCAGAAATTGTAGACCGGCATGCCGTTCGAACGCAGGATGATGAAATCGCCGAGCGTCTCCGACTTCCACTCGACCCGGCCGCGTACCAGATCATCGACGGCGTAATCCTTCGCTGGCACGCTGACGCGGATGCAGTGCGGCTCGCCCGCCTTGACGCGGCGCTTCGCCTCTTCGGGGGACAGTCTGCGGCAGGTGCCGTCGTAATGGAGGGAGCGGTGCTCGGCCTCGGCCTGCTGGCGCTTCTGTTCGAGTTCTTCCTCTTTGCAGAAGCAGGGATACGCCGCGCCCTTCTCGACCAGCCGGTGCGCCCATTCCTGGTAGATCTTCGTGCGCTCCGACTGCCGGTACGGCGCATGCGGGCCGCCGATGCCTGGGCCTTCGTCCCATGTCAGGCCGAGCCAGCGCAGATCGCGCAGCAGACCTTCCTCCGACTCGGCGGTCGACCGTTCGAGATCGGTGTCCTCGATGCGCAGGATGAAGCTGCCGCCGTGGCGTTTCGCGAACAGCCAGTTGAACAGCGCCGTGCGGGCGCCGCCGACGTGCAGGTAGCCGGTGGGTGAAGGCGCGAAGCGTACTCTGACGGTCATCTCAGATGATGTTCCCCCCCATGAAAATTTGCTCGTTGCCGTTGGCAAGAGCGTGGCCGCAGCGGCCGAACGCGGCGACCGCGATACGACCCTCACCCCGGACGATGGCGACCTTGAAGCCGCCGCCGAGGCCGGGGTTGATGACATTGCATTGACTATAGATGTCGCGAACCGCGTTGCTCACGGCAAACTTCTCGCGCGGGTCTTCGCGGATGACCGAACGCGCGATCGCAGCGACGATCGTCGCTTCCCGCAGCTTGATCGGCAGCTTTTCGGCCGTCGCGCCGACCTGGGTGATGGCGGCCCGGAACCCGGCGCTGGTGACCTTCTGCAGCCAGTATTCCTCCTGCTCGGGGTCGCGTGTCATCGCGAGGTAGATGACTGCGCTTTCGGGCGTCAGCTTCTGCTCGGAGCGGTCCTCGACCAGGTCCTTCACGATGTCTTTGTATGTGACGACGCCGACGAGTTCCTCGGCGTTGTCGAGCACGGGCAGCGCCTCGAGCTCGCTCGCCGAAAGCAGCGCCGCCGCTTCCCGCACCTCGGCGTTGGCGTTGACGACCTTGAATTTCTTGATCATGAACCGGTCGACCTTGTCGTCGACATCGGCGTCATTCGCGGTCGCGAGATGCGCCGGCGTCAGCAAACCTGCGACTTTTCGGTACTGATTGAGTACCAGAACGCACTCGGGCTGTCGCAAAATCATGATCTCGCGCAGACCGAACAGCGTCTCACCGCACGCCACCGTGACCGGATTCGGATCCATGATGTCCTTGACCCGGATACCCATTGATTATCCTCCCTCGGAAAACGGCATGCCGCGGCATCTTCTGCCGGTATGGCCGCCGTCATGCCGTTATGATTTTTTCGGTCGAATGCGGGCGAAGATCATGCGACCCGCAGCGGTCTGAAGAATGTTCGTGACGGTCGCGGAGACCTTCTGGCCGATCTGGCCGCCGCCGTCCTCGATGACGATCATCGTGCCGTCGGATAGGAAGCCGACGCCCTGGCCGGGTTCCTTGCCCGCCTTTGTAATCTGGATCTCGACCTCTTCGCCGCTGATGAAGATCGGCTTGAGGGCGTTCATCAGTTCGTTGAGGTTGAGCACCTTGATCTGGCTGATTTCCGCCACGCGCTTGAGATTGTAGTCGAGCGTGATCAGGCTTGCGCCCTCGGCTTTCGCGTATTCGATGAGCTTGCCGTCGACTTCCTGCACTTCCGGAAAGTCCCGTTCCGGGACGACGACCTGATCAGGAAACTCCTTGCGGAGCCTGCTGAGCAGGGTCAGCGCCTGGCGGCCCTTGCTGCGCTTGGTCGGGTCGGCGGCGTCGGCGAGAAACTGCATCTCATTCACGACGAACCGCGGAATGACCAGTTGTCCCTCGATGAACCCGAGCCTGAACAGCTCGACGAAACGTCCATCGATGATCGCGCTCGTGTCGACGAGTTTCGGCGGCACCGAGAGGCTGGACGTGCGGCTTCGTCGCTCCATTCCACGGTATCTGTGGCTGATCCTGACGCCGAGATACCCGAATAGAAGATTTATTCCGAGTGGTATAGTAAGATACAGCAGGGCGATGAGCGAATTGAAATACTTGTTGTCGAAATGGATGTTCACGAAGCCGCGATACATGATGAAATACACCGGGATGAACAGCAGGTTCGCAGAGATGAGGCCCAGTAAAAGGCCCAACGCGCCCCACGTCAATTCGTAACTGCTGTTGTTGTCGATCCGTTGCTCGATCCAGTCCTGGAGTTCACGACCGGCCATCGACATCAGCAGATATCCGATGCAGCCGAGGAGGGCGGCGAGCTTGACTTCGGGGTAGTCGGTGTCCAGAAAGTTTTCGTACTGCGACGCAACGCCGTACGCCAACGCGACCCCGGCGACGGTTCCCGTGATGACCAATAAAAATCTCAGAAGCTGAAAAATCATCTCTTGCTCCGAAGGCGCAAAAGCATATCACGAAGTCATCTGCGACGCAAACTCCAACGACGCTGGCATACACCGCCGTGCGCGCTTTCCCACGCCCCCCGAGGCTGCGCGGGTCGACGCACGCACTTCATCGCATGCCTTTCCGCCACGGTGATATTTCCCTTGCGTTTCCAAAATGATATCTCTTGTGCCGCGCAGTATGGTATATTGCATGCCTACACTGGTACGCACATGCAAAACTACTATCAACTCTTCGGTGTGCCGAATTACGCCGGTCTGGACGAGATCCAGAAGGCGTATAACCGCATATACGCTGAATTGTTCACGACCGACAGCCCCCTGTCCAACATTCCGCGTCTGAAAGAGTTGAAGGATTCCCTCGACCTGCTGCTCGATCCGGTCCGGCGCGAGGAATACGACGCCAAACTCCGCGAATTCCTCGATGAACTCGAAAAGCGATTCGATGTTGCCACCCAGGCTCTCACCGAAGAACGATACCAGGATTGCATCGATATTCTGAAGGAGTGCATCCGGTCGAATCCGCGCGAGCCAGACTTCTACGAAACGATCGGCCTAGCTTATCAGCTCTCGAAGCGGTATGACGATGCCGTGAAGGCCTTCCAGCAGGGCCTGCAGATTGCCCCGAAAAGCCCGCTGTTCAATTGGTATCTCGGCGATCTCTACCGCGGCTTGCGTGACGACGAAAAGGCAGATACGCATTATCTTGACGCCGCCGATGGTTTCAAGAAGATGCTCGAGGTCGACCCCCGCAATGCCCGGTCGCTTGAACTGCTTGCCGATACCTATGCGAAGATGAAATGGTTCGAGGAGTCACGCGATGTTTACATGCAGCTCGTCGAGCAGTATCCCTTCAAAGCCGGCTATCATCGCGACCTCGGCGGCGTATTGTATGAACTGGAAGACCTCGACGCGGCCGAAGAGCATCTGCTGGAAGCCCTGCGCATCGACGCGACGGATGCGTCGGCGCTTTTGTTCCTCGGCCTCGTCTATTATCGCCGCCGCCTTCTGACTCTGGCGGTGCAGACCCTCGAATCATCGCTCGACCGGAACCCCGATCAGCCCGAAGTCGCACATCTGATCGAGAAAATCAAAGAAGTTCAGGCTGAGATCGGCCGTACGGTCGAGGAAATCATCTATCAGCCCGAACCCGACGCCATCGTCGAGGGAACGGTGAAGTGGTACAACATCGAGACGGGAATGGGTGTACTGACCTGCCCTGAGTATTCCGAGGTCCTGCTGCATTTCACCGCCCTTCAGTCCGAAGATCAGGAGACCCTCGCCAAAGGCGACGCGGTGCGGTTCGGCATCGTGAAGGACAAAATGGGCCCCGTGGCCGTCCAGGTCGAACGACTCGGCGCCTCGCCCGACTCCGACACCTTGCCGGGCACGATCGTCCGCTACGATGCGAATCTTCGAATGGGCATCATCAAAACGATGGGCGACCGCGAAATCATGTTTCCCTTCGCCGCTCTGTCGCAGGACCTCATGGAAAAACTCGAGATCGGCCAGGAAGTGCTGTTCGAGACGAAATCCGTCATCGGCCTCTCCGACAAACCGATCGAACAGGCCATCAATATCCGCCCGCGCAAGAAAAAATCCCCCCCAAAAAACCCCTGAACAGCGCACCACAGAGAATATTTCACCACGAAGACACAAAGACACAAAACAACCGCTATATAACCGTGGGGGCGAGTTTCAAACCCGCCCCCCTTCACCCGAAACATGATGTCCCACCTATCGTAGGGTCGGTTCGCGAACTGCCCAAGACACGACGCATACAAAAAAACTTTGTGTTATGAGATCGATATTCGATTGAAACTCTGTGTCTCCGTGTCTCTGTGGTGACCCAATCCTCGTGCTTCACTGATCAGGTTTCACGGGAGGTCAGGGTGAAGAATGCCTTTTCGAGCGAGTTGCCGTGGGGAACGCATACCTCGGACAACGTTCCTGATGCTCGAAGTGTTCCCGAATCGATGATGGCGACGTGGGTCACCAGCTTCTCGACGACTTCGAGAACGTGGCTCGAGAACAGAACCGTCGAGCCTTCGGTCGTCATGCGGGTCAGCATGGCCCTGCAGTCTTTCGTCGCCTGTGGGTCGAGCCCGTTGAACGGCTCGTCGAGAAGCAGCACGGAAGGCTTGTGGATGACGATGCCGGCAAGCGCAAGCTTCTTCTTCATGCCAAAACTATAGTTGACGGTATATTCTCCCGCCGCCGATTCGAGATCGAAAAAATCGAGCAGTTCCCGGATTCTTCGATCGCGCGCATCCCGCGAAATGCTGCGCATATCCGCGACGAACTCGAGAAACTCTTGCCCCGTCAGATAATCGTACAGAAAAACCTCGTCAGGCAGATATCCGACGCATGCCCGCACGGCAACGGCATCGACCGTCACGTCGAGACCCTCGATGCGCGCGCTTCCCGAGCTTGGTTGCAACAGGCCCATCAGCATGCGCAGCGTCGTCGTCTTCCCGGCTCCGTTCGGCCCGAGAAACCCATACATGGCCCCGCGCGGCACGGACAAGGTGAGCCCCGCAACGGCTTCTTTTTCCCCGTATCGCTTCGTCAGATTTTGGATCTCGATCATCGGTTCCATCATGGTCAGCCCCTCGAGCCGTTGCTCTCTCGTCTTCACGATGCGTAGGGGCGGGTTTCAAACCCGCCCCGACCGAACGAGGTTACGAAAGATACATATCTCCGTGTTTCAGTGACTCTGCGGTTCGTTGTCCCTTATTTTCGCTCATCATGACGCCGTTTCAAGGTGCGGGCGTAGGCGGCGAGTTCGGGGAACTCCTCGAACGCGGCGAAGGTCGAGGCGTTGTCCCAGAAATCGCCAAGGGCGCGGAAGCCGGTGTGCTCGTATTCCGACGCCGTGATGAGCATCTCGAGCTTGTCGATGGCGCGCACGAACCGGGCTTCAACCGTCGCGTTGCTTTCGAACTCGGCAAAAAGCTCCTGATACCGCTTTCCGGATTCGCCGAGCGGGGCTGTCATGTCGGCCACCGCCGCCTGCTCCGCCTCGGCTTTCTGTGTCCAGTAGCGAAGCGCCGTGTAGGGAATGTCGCCGACACGGCATTCGCCCAGTTCATGCGTCATCGCGAGCTCGAGCGCGTGTGCCCGATCGATCCTGTGGCTCGTGATCTTGTCTGAAAGCAGCATCGTCAGCAGGGCGACGCCGAACGCATGGTCTGCGATCGACTCGCAGTCGCGGATTCCCCGCAGCTGCCAGCCGGTGCGGCGGATTTTCTTGAGATTGAGAAAATCGTGGAACAG
>JAGOCE010000091.1 GCA_017998915.1 Candidatus Ozemibacteraceae bacterium | reverse complement strand
ACCAGGATGGCTGTCAGAACGTCACTCATGCGTTTGTCCTTTTCCGTCAACGGTTTCGGGGGAATGGGGAACGGGTGTTTCGGTTGGTCGATGCATGCCGCAACATCCGCAGCTGCTGCAGACGTCGCCTTCGGAGCCGCAGCCGCCCGGTCGGGAGGCGCGCTCGTGCTGGTACAGGAGGTGGACAACGGCATACAGCGCGCCAATTGCCGATGAAAACCCGATTGCAACGAGAATTTCGCTCATCATTCGCCTTTGCCGAAATACAGGAGTTCTGTACGCACGGCATTGATTTCAATCTTTTTTGGGGGGGAGCATCAAGTCGGCAGATAGAATAATGGAAGCCGTGTCGAAAAACAATAGCCATCGAACAGTCGGCATCTCGAATCTTCTTGTTCGGATATCGGATACCGGGCCGCGGTTGGGGGGCAATACGATGAATGGTCCGAAATCACTTGCGCGCAAAACCGGAATGTGGTATAAAGAACCTCGTTCTCAAGGTTCTGGGCATTCGACCCACCGGGGCGTAGCGCAGTTGGCAGCGTACTTGAATGGGGTTCAAGTGGTCGCCAGTTCGAGTCTGGCCGCCCCGACCGGTAGTGAAGACGGGCTTCGCATCTGCGGAGCCCGTTTTTCGTCCGGCATTTTCCTCTGGACAAGCAGTCCATCAGCCTTTACAATGCCACCGTCAACAGAAGCCGGCGCTCGATGCGCCTTCAGGGAAAGGAGTTCTTTCATGAAAAAGGGTAAGACCGGGTTCGACACCGACTGTATTCATGCGGGGCAGCATCCCGACAAGCTGTTCGGGGGCGTGAGCGTTCCGATCTTCCAATCGTCGACCTTCGCGTTCGAGAACGCCGCCCAGGGCGCCGCCCGATTCAGCGGTCAGGACAACGGATACAAATACACCCGCCTCGGCAACCCGACGACGGCTGGCCTCGAAGAGTGCGTTGCCGAGCTGGAAGGCGGTGGCCTGGGTCTCGCGACCGCGTCCGGTATGGCGGCTGTTTCCACCGTGTTCATGGCCTTCCTTGGCCAGGGCATCCACATGGTCGCGACCGACTCGGTGTACGGGCCAACCCGCACACTGGCCGAGAACGAGCTTGCGCGGTTCGGCGTTGAATCCACCTTCCTCGATACCACTGATCTCAATGCCGTGAAGAAGGCGATGAAGCCGAATACGAAGCTCGTCTACCTGGAAACGCCGGGCAATCCGACCCTCTCGATCAGCGACATCGCCGCCTGCGCGAAGATCGCCCACGCCAATGGCGCCATCCTCGTCGTCGACAACACCTTCTGCAGCCCGATGCTCCAGAAGCCGCTCGACCTGGGAGCCGACGTCGTTCTTCACAGCATGACCAAGTTCCTCAACGGTCACAGCGACGTCGTCGCGGGCATCATCGTGGCTCGCGACCCGAAACTGTTTGCCCAGATGAAGAAAGTTCTTGTCCAGATGGGCGGGACCATCGATCCGCACCAGGCCTGGCTCGTCCTCCGCGGCATCAAGACCCTCGGCATGCGCGTCCGCGTCGCCCAGGACAACGCGATGAAGCTGGCGAACGATCTGCTGAAGCACCCCGCCGTGGCGTGGGTGAAATATCCCGGCCTCCCGTCCCATCCCCAGCACGAACTCGCGAAGAAGCAGATGAAGGGCTTCGGCGCGATGATCAGCTTCGAATTGAAGGGCGGCGTCGACGCCGGCCGCATCCTCATGGATACCGTGAAGCTGAGCACGCTCGCCGTTTCCCTGGGCGGCGTCGAAACGCTCATCCAGCATCCCGCCAGCATGACCCACGCCAGCGTCGGCCCGAAGGGCCGCCAGGCCGCCGGTATCTCCGACGGTCTCGTGCGCTTCTCGGTCGGCTGTGAGGATTACGAGGACATCCGGGACGACCTCGTGCAGGCGCTCGACAAGGTTCTTGCCTCGAAGCCCGAGGCGAATTCACAGGTCACGGGAATCTGATCGGGTTGTATATAATATAAAGTAAAATAATTCTTGGCGCCGTTCATGGAAGAATGACATATCCGTGAACGGCGCTTCGTTTTGTGCGGCGACGGGTGAATGGCCCAAAAACACGCATCCCGCCGAAGAAATCCGGCGGGATGCGGTTGGAAGAGCAGCGAACGATCAGCCGTCGGAGGCGTTGACCAGTTTGAGCATGGGCATGAAGACGGCCAGAACGATGCCGCCGATGACGACGCCCATGAACACGATGACGATCGGTTCGATGACCGAGGTGAGACCCTTGACCGCGTTGTCGACCTCGGTGTCGTAGAAGTCGGCGATCTTGCTGAGCATCTTGTCGAGTTCGCCCGTTTCCTCGCCGACGGCGATCATCTGCACGACCATCGGGGGAAACACGTTCGAGTTCTTGAGGGGCTCGGCGATCGATTCGCCTTCGCGGATCGAGACGCGGGTCTTGTCGACGGCTTCGGCGATGACGACGTTGCCTGCGGTCTGCGCCGTGACTTCGAGCGCCTGCAGAATCGGAACGCCGGAGGCGATCAGCGTGCCGAGGGTGCGGGTGAACTTCGCGACGGCGACCTTGCGCATCATCATGCCGATGGCGGGCATCTTGAGAATGTTGGTGTCGAAGATGCGGGCGCCCGTCTTGGTCGTGAAAAAGCTGTAGATCAGGAAGGGAACGCCGAGCATGGCCGGGATGACGAGAATGGCCCAGTTGACCATGAAGTCGGAGGTCGCCAGCAGGATCTGCGTGGCCATCGGCAGCTCGACCTTCATGCCCAGGAAGATTTCCTTGAATTGGGGCAGAACGAACATGACCAGGGCCACGACAACGAGACCGGCGATCGCGAACACGACGACCGGGTAGGTGAGCGCGCCCTTCACCTTCGATTTCAGGTTTTCCGAGCTTTCGAGGTAGTCGGCGAGACGGTTGAGAATCTGGTCGAGAATACCGCCGACCTCGCCGGCTTTCACGAGGCTGCAGAACAGATCGGAGAATACCTTCGGGTGCTTCTCGAGCGCTTTCGAAAACGTCGCGCCGCCTTCGACGTCGGAGCGGATCTGCGTGATGATGCGCTTGAACGTCGGGTTCTCGGACTGCTGTTGCAGAATCGTGAGACACCGGACAAGCGGCACGCCCGAGCCGATCATCGTCGCGAACTGACGAGCGAAGATGCAGACTTCCTGCGAACTTACGCCGCGTTCGAAAAAGCTGATGCTGATGCCGCCGCCGCCCTTCTTCTCGGCGATGCTCGTGACAAAGTAGCCTTTCTCGCGAAGTTTCGAGATGCAGACTTCCTTGCTTTCGGCGTCCATTTCGGACGTGACGATCTTGCCGTCCCAGTTTCGTGCCTTATACGTAAAGGTTGCCATAGGCTGGTCCCCCCTTTGATGACAGTCGCTTCCGACGATACAGTTGCAGGAAGTATGCCATAGAGAACTTCCGGCATCAATCCCGCATTCCCAGAATCTTGTGCGGAAAAGGCGTGCGGATTTCCGCACACATTCCCCCGCTTTCGCAACTCGGCACAGGTATCGGTATGATTCCGGTGTTTCCTTACCCTCAAAACACGAAAGAACCCACCCTGCCGCTCGACATCGCCGGTGGTGATTGGACACGGCGGCGGTTGTGCGTTACCATGATGCCTCACGCGTGGATGAACGGATGAAAAAGACGCTCGTATTCGCAGAAAAACCTTCGGTCGGTCGCGACATCGCCCGAATCATCGGCGCGACGCGCCAGGGAAAAGGCTTCCTCGAAGGCGAGCGATACGTCGTCACCTGGGGCGTCGGCCACCTGGTCTGCCTTGGCGAGCCGGACATCCAGAACCCCGAGTGGAAAAAATGGTCGCTGACGATGCTGCCCATGCTTCCATCCGAGTGGAAACTGATCGCGATTCCCCAGACGAAAGACCAGTTCGACATCGTCAGCGATCTGGTCCGGCGCGACGACATCGGCGACATCGTGAACGCTGCCGACGCCGGCCGCGAAGGCGAGCTCATCTTCCGACTGGTGTACGCCCATTCCGGATGCACGAAGGCGGTGCGCCGCCTCTGGATCTCGAGCATGACCGACGAAGCCATCAGGCAGGGCTTCGCCGAACTCAAGCCCGGCGCCGAATACGACAACCTCGCCGCGGCGGCCGAGTGCCGAAGTCGCGCCGACTGGCTCGTCGGCATGAACTTCACCCGGGCCTACACGAAAAAATTCAACACGGACTCGGTGCTCTCCGTCGGCCGCGTTCAGACGCCGACCCTCGCAATGGTCGTTCGGCGGCATCACGAGATTGCTCATTTCAAGCCGGTCGATTACTGGGAAATCGTCGCCGACCTGGGCGATTTCTCGGCGATCTGGTTCGACCCGCGCGAGAAGACCACGCCTACCCGCATTCCGACGGTCGAGGCCGCGAACGAGATCATGGACCGCCTGCGCGGCGCCACGCTCGACGTCACGAAGGTCACGACCTCGAAAAAAAAACAGCCGCCGCCGCTGCTCTACGATCTGACGACGCTCCAGCGCGAGGCGAACAGCAGATACGGTTTCACGGCCGCCCAGACCCTCGCCGCCGCCCAGTCGCTGTATGAGCAGCGCAAGGCCCTGACCTACCCGAGAACCGACAGCCGGTATCTTTCCGAAGACCTGTACAAGACGATTCCCCAGCGGCTCGCCGCCCTTCCGCCCACGTATGGCGCGTATCTGGCCCCCCTGCGCGCGGAAAAGCTCTCCAAGTCGAAGCGGATTTTCGACAATGCCCAGGTCAGCGACCACCATGCGATCATCCCCACCGAGCAGAAGCCCGGCGGCATGATGGGCTGGAAGCCCGAAGAACAGAAGATCTACGACCTCGTCGCTCGCCGTTTCCTCGCCGTGTTCTATCCCGACCACGAGTATCTCGCCACCAGCGTGGCGCTCCAGGCCGGGAAAGAAGACCATTTCAAGGCCAACGGCCGTGTCACCGTGAAGGTCGGCTGGAAGGCCGTCTACGACAAGACGGCCCCGGAAACGCGCGATGCCGATGCACCGGGAGAGGAGGGCGACGACGAACAGGCCCTTCCCGAGATGAAGAAGGGCGATACCCGTTCGGTGACGGACGCGAAGCTCCAGGTCAAGCAGACGAAGCCGCCGCCGGCCTATACCGAAGCGACCCTGCTCCAGGCCATGGAAACCGCGGGCAAGCTGATCGACGACGACGAGCTTCGGCAGGCGATGAAAGACTGCGGGCTCGGAACGCCCGCGACCCGCGCCGAAACGATCGAAAAGCTGATCCGCGTCGGCTACATGCTTCGCGAGAAGAAAAAGCTGACGCCCACCAGCAAAGGCATCCAGCTCGTCTCGCTCGTCGCCCCGCAGGTTGCGAGCCCTGAACTGACCGGCTCCTGGGAAAAGCGGCTTTCCGACGTGGCTCGTGGAAAGGCAGACGCGAACCAGTTCATGACCGATATCACCGCATTCGTGCGCGATATCGTCACCTCGGTCAAGACCGGCCGCTTCGAAACCGTCCGCCGCGAGGATCTGCGCCCGCCCCGGCCGACGTTCGGCACCTGCCCCGCCTGCGGGAAAGGGAGCATCATCGAAGGGAAACGCGGCTTCGGTTGCGACCGGTTCCGCGAGGGGTGTAGCTACGTCGTCTGGAAGGAGTTCGAGGGGCTCGCGCTGCCGCAGGAGGCGATCGATGCCCTGATCGCGGGCAAGGCGACGAAGGTGTTGAGCGGGTTCAAAACCGCCGACGGGCGCACCGTCGATGGGCGCGTCCGAATGCGAGAGGACAAGACTGGTATCGAGCTCGTCGAGTCGAAATCGAAAGGGAAGGCGAAAGCCCCGAAATCAGCGGGAAAAGAGAAAGCCGCGGAGCAGGATTCCCCCGGGCGTGATCTCGAGCGCGGTGATGCCGGCCGGGTAGGGAAGCGCTGAAAAGTCCATCAGCGGGTTGAGCCAGTCGAGGACCTGCGTGCTGAGCGGCGGAACGAACGCCACCCCGTTCAGCGTCGCATTGGAAATATCGACCATCAGGCGGTCGCCCTCCATGCGAACCGTCGCGTCGGCCGCGAATGGAGCCGGGCCGAGGTTGATGAAGCTGAGCGGGTTGCCCGGGATTTTCGAGACGTCGACCGTTCCGGTGACGCGGACAAAGCCGGCTCCGAAGGTGATTTGCACGCCTTCGAGCGCGCGATGCGCTTCCCGCTGGCGCGCCAGTTCGTCGGCGATGAACCCGCGAATCTCGCCGGCATCGAGCTCGATCGCGACGTCGAACGAACGGACGCCGCTCAGCTCGTCGAAACTGGCCTCTCTGCGCGAGAGCCGCCCGTGAAGCTTCTCGTCGATGCCCTCACATGAGGCTCGGAGCGAGCGAATGGTGATGTTTCGGATCGTGCGGTTGTGCACCTCGATGGAGAGGCCATCCTGGCCGACGCTCTTCGCGTCGGGTATCAACTCGTTCAGGGCATGCATCACGTCGCGTTGGAATGCCGCGATCCGCCGGTCCGTCATCTCGAGCGCCCATGCACCCGCAACGGCACAGAGGAGGAGCGCCGTCACGATCGCCGAACGGAGCGTGCGAGCGGAATGCCCTGCGAAATATTTAGTCATATATAATATTCCCTGCCTGTTTCGGAATGTCGATCACTGAAGATGAGTATACACGAACTTCAGCGGCGCATCGAATTCGCCCCCGCCCTCACATGAAAGCGGGGTTTCGCGGAGGATGGGCTTGTGTTACCCTGAAGCGCCTATGGAAATGGCATATCGGCTGATTCTCTACATCCTCCTGGCGAACGTCGGGTTCATGATCTTCTCGCTTGCCCGGCAGGGATTCAGGACGTTCTCCGGCTACATCGCGCAGCTGGGAGTTCTCGGGGCGTTCATGGTCTTCCTGCTCGGTCGCGACTTGGCCGGATTCTGGGGGGTGACGGCGGCGGGGGCCGGCATTTTCGTGCTGGTCGGGATGCCGATGCTGATTCAGCGGCGTATCGAGGGCCTGATTTCGGAGCAGCGCTTTGACGAGATCGAGCCGCTTGCCCGATGGAAGGCCTGGCTGGCCTGGAGCGACCTCAACTCCCATCTCCACGATGTCTCGATCGCCCTGAAGGGTATCGGGGAACATCCCGATGAAGCGCTCGAGCGGATGCGCGCCCTGATGCCGCGCGGCGAGCCGTTCGACGGCACGACGCGGATCTTCATCGGCATCGCGCTCTTCAACCAGCGCCGGTTCGAGCTCTTGCTCGATGTGCTGCACGATTCCGCCCGGGACTGGTCATCATACCCGTTCGAAGAGCTCATCTACATCGTCCGGGCGCTTCTCGAGACCGGGCGTCATGAAGAAGCGATGGAAGCGCAGACGGCCATCGAGCGGCTTGTTCCCGCCCTTTCCGCCGACCAGGTGTCGAACCTGATCGTCTGCCGCCTGTTGTTTTACGCGATGATGGGCTGGCATTCGGAGTTCGAAGTGATGCTCGAGACCGACAAGGCCGCCGTCGAGGCCCTGCCTCCGTCGCTGAGGCTCTATTGGCGCGGAATTGCGGCCTGCTATGCAGGGCGGAGCGATGAGGGGCGGCAGCTGCTCGAGTCGGCGTTGCGTGAGGGGCAGACCGAACTGCCGGAAAAGTGGATCGCCTGGATGCGCCAGCGGATCGACGGACTGGCCGAGCAGCGCGACTTTTTCGAAACGAGTCTCGTCCCCAGGCTCGATCAGATTCGCCTTGCCCGCCGCGACGAGTTCCTCGCGCTTGTCGTCGAGAATGCGCGCATGGTCGAGCCGCCCGTGATGGCCGAGCGGGCGACGAAGCGGATGATGAGCCTGTTGTTCGGTATCTTCGTCGTCTACCAGTTCGCCGCATCGCGGGACGATCTGCTCGACCTCATGCGATTCGGTGCCAACAGCGGGTTTCTCGTCCGAGAGGGCGAGTGGTTCCGCCTCGTGACCTATCAGTTTTTGCACCTGGGCTGGCTGCATCTGTTCATGAACCTGCTCGCGCTGAAGTATTTCGGCCCACCCGTCGAAACGATCCTCGGCTGGCAGATGTTCCTGGGCGTGTATCTGTTCAGCGGCGTCTGTGGCGGTATCGCGACGGCCTTGAACGGGGCGGGGCTTTCCGTCGGGGCGTCCGCGGCGGTTCTCGGGTTGCTCGGCGTCGCCATTTCCCTCGAACTGTTCGGCGGGCCACGTGCGAAGGCGCTGTCACGGCAGGGCCAGTTCTCAACCCTCGTGTTCATCCTGATCGTGAACCTCGCCATCGGGGCGGTGGAAAAGGGGATCGACAACTCCGCACACCTCGGGGGGCTCGCGGGAGGTGCCATCGCAGGAATCGTTCTTGCCCGGCTGATCGAGCGGCCGGCCCTCGCGACGCTTGCGTCGGCGCTCTCGATCCTGTTTGCCGTGACGAGCATAGGAACCGCCGCCGTCCAGTTCGCCGGCCATCTCGGCCCAAATCGATATCCGATGCGCTATACAACGATGCCGCTCGAACGAAAGAGCATTCCCGGGCTCGATCTCGAGTTGCCCCCGGGATGGACGATCGAACCGTCGGCGGCGCCGCAGCCCGGCTGGGTTTCGGCGGTGGTCACCGGGCCGTTCCACGAGCGGCTGGACATCATGTCAGGTCCGGGGAACGGCGAATCGCCTGATGAGGTGCTCGCGGCTTACGTCGATCACCGCACGAGGGCGCTGATCGATTCCGACGGCATCCGTTTCGAATCCCGGCGCGAACCCGTCCGATCGCGGCTCGGGGGAAACGATGGCCGGATGGTCTCGTGGCGCCTGCGCGTGGAAGATCGCGTGCTGACGCAGAACGACTGGTTCTTGTTCCCGCCCGGCGGGTTCATTCTCGCCCAGTGTCTGCTCCCGACCGGCAAGGACGAGTTGTACAAGCCGTTGTTGGAGAGAGTTCTGGCTACGATCGCCCGGAGATAGCCGGGAATGAGAAAAAATGCGTTGCACCCTCTTGCAAAACTTCGTGGAACGGTATAAATTCCTCATCACGCGGGCATGGCCCGCATAGTTACGTAATCCATAAGGGGGAAGTGTTGATGAGAAAGACTGTTGCTGTTTCCGCCCTGGCCCTCATGCTGAGCCTGTCCGGAACCTCCGCGTATGCCGGTTCCTGGTGGAAGGTCAACGAGTGGTTCACCAAGCAGAACCATTCGACCACCGTCACCGGCCAGGTCGAGTCCGTCGAAGGCCGCAAGATCATGTTCAAGACCAGCGATGGCCAGGTTCTCGAACTGACCGGCCGCAAGGCCGAGCAGGTCGGCGAGAAGCGCGGCGCCACGATCCGCGTGTTCGGAAACGTTCGCAAGCCCGATGCGAAGTTCCCGTCCGGCGGCGTCGAAGTCCGCAACTTCCGCGTGGTCGAAGAGGCCCAGGTCGTCCAGGAACCGGCGCCTGAGCCCGAGCCCGCTCCGGAACCCATGCCGGAACCGATTCCTGAGCCGATCGCCGAGCCGGCCCCGGCCCCGGAACCCATTCCTGAGCCGATTCCCGAACCGGCGCCCGTGACTGAGTCCGCCCCGATCCCCGGCGAGACCGATGATGCGGCCATGACCGGCCAGGCCAGCGAATACAAGGTCGAGAAGGGCGATACCCTCGCCAAGATCAGCAAGAAGGTCTACGGAACCACCAAGCAGTGGAAGAAGATCGCCGAAGCCAACGGCATCAAGAATCCGAAGAGCCTGAAGGTTGGCATGACCCTGCAGATCCCGCAGTAAGATCAGGGAATATCCGATTCTCATCAACACCCCCGGGCTTCGGCCCGGGGGTGTTGATTTATCCGATCTTTGCCGCCGAGCCGGCGTCGAGAAGCCAGTGCGTTGCCTCGGCCCGCACGATCGCGCCCGCCGGCAGGTTCGTCGGGGCTTCGTGAAGGAGCCTTCGGACGATCTCCGCCTTGGCTTGCCCCCTGACGATGAAAATACGGTGTTTTGCTTCGAGAAGGCTCTTCAGCGTCAGGGTATAGCGTCGGCCGGCGGGCAGCGGGGCATCGACCGCGGCGAAGAGCGGATCGGAACTGGTATGCCAGGTTGTTCCCGGAAACAGCGACGCCGTATGCCCGTCTTCGCCGAGACCGAGGAGCACGATGTCGATGGAGCCGGTGCCGAGTTCCGAGAGTTGCGCCGAAAGCCGGCGGGAGTAGGCGAGTGCCGTCGAACTCGCAGGCGGGGCCGGGAGGGGAACGGCGAGAAAATTCGGCGGAGGCGCGGCCGGCCGTGTTCCGAACAGCGTTCGGCAGATCATGCCGCGGTTGCTGGCCGGGTCGTCCGGGGTGACGTCGCGCTCGTCCACCTGACACCACAGGATGCGCCGGACAAGGGTGGGATGAGCACGTGCGAGACGCTCGTATATCGAGCCCGGGGTGGAGCCTCCGGAGAGGGCGATCAAGAGCCGTCTCCCGAGAGTGTATTCTAGTCTATATATAAAATCTGATATTGTACTGGCAAGCCACGCCGCCGCGTCGGCGGTGGCAGGGGCGATCTCGACGGTCGCGCCGGCTGCCGGAGGGCCGAACCGCTTCACCAGGGACACGCCCCGACGCAAAGAGGGCGCCAGCCGCGACCATCGGCCCGGATGAACGCATCGGCTTCCGGGGGGCCGTCGCTGCCGGCGGCATAAACGGGAAGCGGCGCTCCGTCATCCTCGCGCCACACCTGAAGAATCGGGTCGATGAACCTCCAGGAAGCTTCGATTTCATCCTGGCCGATGAACAGGGATGGATCGCCCTGGATGGCATCGAGCAGGAGCCGCTCGTACGCGTCAGGCCGGTCGGGGCCGAAGGTCGTCTGGTAGGAAAAATCCATGCCGGCCGTTCCAAGTTCGAGCTGCCTGCCGGGAACCTTCACGTTGACTCGGAGATGACTGCCTTCATTCGGTTGGACTCTCATGACCAGGACATTGGGCTGGGGTGTTCCGGCGGAAGCGGGAAACAGGTGGCCCGGTACGGGGCGGAAATGGATCGAAATTTCGGTCTGGCTCGCGGAAAGCCGCTTCCCTGCCCTGAGATAAAAGGGCACGCCCGACCAGCGCCACGTGTCGATGAACAGGCGGAGCGCCGCGAACGTCTCGGTGCGCGAACCCGGCCTGACGCCGGGCTCCTCGAGATAGCCGGGGACGGCCGCCCTGCCGCTGCGCCCAGCGGCATACTGGCCTCGGACCGTCGATGTCGCGACGTCCGAAGGAGCGATCGGTCTGAGGGCCGCCATCACCTTGCGTTTTTCGAGCCTGATGCTCTCCGGCCGGTGTGAAATCGGCGGTTCCATGGCCGTCAGGCACAGAACCTGCATCAGGTGGTTCTGCACGACGTCGCGCAGGATGCCCGTGGATTCGAAAAATGCCGCGCGGTGACCGACGCCAAGCTCCTCGGCGAAGCTGATCTGGACGTGGTCGATGTAATGCCTGTTCCAGACCGGCTCGAAAAAAGCGTTCGCGAATCGCATCACCAGGATGTTCTGAACGGCTTCCTTGCCGAGGTAATGATCGATGCGCAGGATCTGGCCTTCGTCGGCGACGGATGAAAGTCGCTC
Source organism: Candidatus Ozemibacteraceae bacterium (assembly GCA_017998915.1). Lineage (GTDB taxonomy): Bacteria > Muiribacteriota > Ozemobacteria > Ozemobacterales > Ozemobacteraceae > MWAR01. Next base: position 741 of record JAGOCE010000091.1, on the reverse strand, counting down.
CTGTAGCAGGTTCGCGGTGGCGAGGTCGTGCCCGAACGGCTTTTCGACGATGATGCGCGATCTGCAGCCGCAGGGAGTCGTTCGGCTCATGAGCGGCGCCAGGACGGGGAGAAACGGCTCTACATGCTCGGGAGGAACGGCCAGGTAGAACAGACGTGCCCTGTTGCCGGCTGGCTCCTCGATGCCGGCGAGCGAGGACACGAACGATTCGGCCGCGCCTGGAGCGGACGGATCGAGCCTGACCGTGCGAATAAGCGGCCGGAGAGCTTCGAGGCCGCGAAGGATCCGTTCCGAAGACGCAAACCGGTCTGCCCGAATATCAATAATGCTTGAAATATAATCGGAAACGCCGATCTCGCTTCTTCCCGTGACGACCAGTTTGAGGTCCGATGGAAGCGCGTTCGCGGCCTTCAGGTGGGCGAGGGCGGGTAGCAGTTTTCGGCGGGCGAGGTCGCCCGTTCCGCCGAAGATGACGAGCGTTGCGGCACAGGCCGTCCGCTCGTTCGTACCCGGCGTGACGAGGCTCACGCGTTCCCGCGGCGGGTCATCGCGTGCCCGCCGAACTGGTTGCGCAGGGCGGCGAGAAACTTGTTCGCGAAGCTATCCGGGCGGCGCGAGGAGAACCGGGCGAACAGGGCCGCGGCAAATACCGGCGCGGGAACGCCTTCGTCGATCGCCGATTCCAACGCCCAGCGACATTCTCCGGAGTCTTCGACGCGGCCGGCGATCGATTCCAGGACG
>JAGOCE010000489.1 GCA_017998915.1 Candidatus Ozemibacteraceae bacterium | reverse complement strand
GAGGGCTCCGGCATCGACATGCGGTTGAAGCAGCCGGCCGAATCTCAGCCGACGGGAGGAAACTGATCACGCCATGGCTACGCAATCGCTGATTCCGTTCGGCCCCCAGCATCCCGTATTCCCAGAGCCGATCCAGCTTCGGCTCGTGCTCGAGGACGAGAAGGTCGTCGAGGCCCTCCCGGCGCTCGGTTACGTGCATCGCGGCCTTGAAAAGATTGCCCAGCAGAAGGACATCCTGCAGGACGTGTTCCTGGTCGAGCGCGTCTGCGGCATCTGCTCGTTCATCCACTCGGTGACCTACTGCCGCGGTGTCGAGACCCTGATGGGGATCACGGTTCCGGATCGCGCCCGCTTCCTGCGCGTCGTTTGGAGCGAGATGAGCCGGCTGCATAGCCATCTCCTGTGGCTCGGCCTGATGGCTGACTCGTTTGGCTTCGAAAACCTGTTCATGCAGGCGTTTCGCCTCCGCGAAAAAGTGCTCGATCTCATGGAGGCGACTGGTGGCAACCGCGTTATCATGTCCAGTTGCTGCATCGGTGGCGTGCGGCGCGACCTGACGCCCGATCTGGTTACGATGGTCCGCACGACCCTCGACGAGGTGGAGCGCGAGCTGGAGCCGATCATCAGGACCATGCAGGACGATTACACCGTTCAGCAGCGCACGGTCGGCGTCGGCCGCCTGACAAGGGAAGAGGCATACGAGCTCGGCGCCGTTGGCCCGGTCGCGCGCGGCTGCGGCATCGCGATGGATTTCCGCACCACCGGCTACGAAGCCTATGGCGATCTCGAGTTCAAGCCGGTCGTGTTCGAGGGCGGCGATTGTTACGCCCGGTGCAAGGTGCGGCTGTACGAGATGCCCCAGTCGATCGCCCTGATGCGCGGCGCGCTCGACAAGCTTCCCGAGGGCGCGCTCGCGGTGCCCGTCAAGGGAAATCCCGATGGGGAAACCATTTCGCGTTGTGAACAACCCAGAGGCGAGGTGATATACTATATGCGTGCGAATAATACAAGGAACCTCGAACGGCTCCGTATCCGCACGCCCACGTTCGCCAATCTCGCGCCTCTGCTCAAGATGCTTCCCGGCTGCCAGCTCGCCGATGTGCCCGTGATCGTTCTCGCGATCGACCCGTGCATCAGCTGCACCGAGCGCTGAGCCCAAGGAGGACGATATGTTCGGATTGCTGAAAAAGACGCTCACGAACCTCTTCAGCGGGCCCGTCACCAGGGCCTATCCGGGAACGAAGCGGCCCGACTTCGCCGGCGCGCGCGGCCATCTCGACATGGATCCGGCCGTCTGCATCTACTGCGGCGCCTGTTCGAAACGATGCCCCACGAAGGCGATCACCGTTTCGCGCGAGCCGAAGGAGTGGAAGCTCGAGGTCGGTCGCTGCATCGTCTGCGGCCACTGCGTGGAAATCTGCCCCAAGAAGTGCATGTGGCTCGACACCGCTCACGGACTGGCGCGCGATGCGGTGCAGGATGCACGAAGCGGCGATAGCAAAGGGAATTCTTGACGCCGTTCTTGCGGCCGTCGCTTCTGCCGCGGCCGGTGAACGGCGCATTACCCGCGTGAACGTCGCGGCCGGGGCTCTCGCCGGGATCGTCGGCGAGAGCCTCGACGTCTTCTGGTGCGAGTTGTGCCGCGGAACCGTCGCCGACGGCGCGGTGCTGTCCCTGAAGGTGCTGCCGGCCATGCTCGTGTGCCGGAGATGCGGCGACAGGCGGGAGCATCGCCCCGGCATGACGGTCGAGTTGGAGTGCGCCGCCTGCGGCGGGCCGAACCGGCTCAAAGGCGGTCGCGAACTGTACGTCGAATCGATGGAGGTCGAGGATGCTGATTCCGGTCAGAAAAGCCGTTCTGGCCCACAATGACGCTGAAGCTGCCGAGAACGCGAAGCTGTTCGAATCACGCCGCGTCAGGGTCGTCAACGTCATGGCCTCGCCGGGTGCCGGAAAGACGAGCCTGATTCTCGCCCTCGCGAAGCGCCTTCCGGCCGGGCTTCAGCCCCTGGTCATCGAAGGCGATGTCGCCTCGTCGATAGACACCGAAAAGGTGGCGGCCGAGGGAATTCCCGTCTGCCAGATCAACACCGACGGTGACTGCCATCTCGACGCCGTCGCCGTGCGAAAAGCCTTCGAGGCGCTGCCCGCCGTACCGGAGCATGGCCTGCTCTTCATCGAGAACATCGGCAATCTGATCTGTCCCGCCGAGTTCGACCTCGGCGAGGATATCCGCCTCGTGATCGCGAGTGTACCCGAGGGCGACGACAAACCTCGTAAATATCCCGCTATATTTGCTCTCGCCGACGCGATCGTCCTCAACAAGACCGACCTCGCCGGTCACGTCGAGTTCGACCGTGCCCTCTTCGAGGCCGGCGTGCGGGCCGTAAACGACCGGGCGCCCATCTTCGACGTCTCCTGTCGCGTCGCGCAGGGAAGCGTGGAATCCCTTGTCTCCTGGCTCGTCAACGCGTAGACGTCGAGGCCCGGCAGATCATCGGGATTTCGTCGATGGCCAGGGCGATGAAAGCGACACGCTGCGCCTCAGAGAAGCCTTGTTTCCCTCGAGATCGTTCACGGTGATCCTCCAAACATCCGTTGTCATGTCGCGATTTGGCTTGTATGTGTTCGTCCATCCTGCCATCACAGGGTGTATGATATTGTACAGCTGAAGAGATATGCCTGAGAGAAAGAGGGTTGAGCGG
>JAGOCE010000488.1 GCA_017998915.1 Candidatus Ozemibacteraceae bacterium | reverse complement strand
ACGACGGCGAAGGGAATATATACCATGCGCGGCCCGAGCAGCACCTGCAGGCCCGGCTGTTCGCCGTAATCCCAAAATTTGTTCAGCGCTCGCGGCGGGAAAAACAGCCGGCAGCCATACAGGCCGGATTTCTGCGTCGAACAGACCAGGTCGTAGAGCATCCGGTCGATATCCGAATCGCCGGAAAGAACCGCCTCGACGAGTTTTTCCCGCTCCGTTCGATCCAGGTGGGGCTGGAGGTGGTCGTAGACGCTCAGCAGGGCATGGTTCAGCCCGCGCCGTCGTTCGCTCCGGTGTCTCGCGAGAAACCCGAGAAACGACAGGAGGTGCGGCGTTCTGCCAAGCTTTCCCGCCGCCGTCCGGGAGTGCTTGATCGAAAGGCCGACGATCGAATACCGGTGTTCCGCCCACAGATGCTCGTATGCACCACGATGCGCGGGACGAGCGCCGTCGCCGGGCCCGTCGGTTCCGCTTTCAGGCGAACCGTCGGGGAGAATTCCTTCTGAAACATTGATGTGAAGCGGTCTTGGCATGGGAGGAGCGTAACAGAAGGCGTGCGGAATGTCAAAAATACGAGATTGGCTTCCCTCCCGCCTTGTTGACGATGCCGGAGGACCCTTCTAGAATGAAAAGAGGTTTCCCGGAGGAGCTTTTGAAACTGAGCGCTCGGAAGCGGGGAATGATCCTTCCCCTCGTGATCGTGCTGGTGTCGTTGATGATGACGCTCGGCATCGCTTTCATGCGCTCGACCGTCCAGTCGAAGAATATCTTCCAGGTTTTTTACCACGACGACATCGCGCGGTTGATAGCCCAGAGCGTTATCGACGAGTGGCGGGCAGGTTTCCAGTCCCGCCTGCGTTCGAATCCGGCGCTCCAGGCAATGCTTGCCGATCCGGGAAAGCCTGACAGCCGGCTTTCCATCACCCTCCAGGAACTCCCGGCCACGGCGGCCCTCATCGACCGGCTTGTCGGCGGGAATGGTTCGATCGACGCGCTGGCCCAGATTCGAGATGTCGACGATACGCTCATCGAGAATTTCGGCGGGAAAGCGAAGCGCAGCGCCTACCGGGGAGAGTACCAGGCGACTCTCGTGCTGAGCGTCACGGTAACCCTCCGCTCCGGCAGCCAGAGCCGTTCGTCCCTCTTCGTCGAGGAGTTCGATCTCAAGCGCCTCTGCATGCGGAGTTCCCCGCCAGAACGCCCTGGCAAGGGCTACACATCGACGTCGGCGAATGATTATGCCCTCTATGTGAGGGACTGTCTCGGCGAGTTCGACCAGTTCAACGGCAAGTGCATGAACAACAACGACAGAACCCTGATGATCACGCATGCTGACCCCGGCCGGCGGGGAAAGATATTTCTCGGCTGTGCGCGACCTTCCGACGCGGCACGGGCCGACAAATTCGTGTATCTGAACATCGACGAGAGGATGAAGGATCTGATTCCCGACAATCCGCCCCCGCTGGAAATCTCCTGGAACGAGCTGAAGCAGGCCGATATGATGCCCAAATTCACCGCCGATATCGAGAAGATCATCGACGAGGCGCGCGAAAAGGCCGATGGCCAGATCGAACTGTATCCCGAGCGCATTAAGACGACGATCTCTGTCGAATACAAGCCCCTCCCCGGCAAGGGAAACGTCCTTCAGGCCCTGTGGACCCGCATCGTCGAACTGTTCAATCATTTTTTCAACAAGAATGCGAACACGCGTGACGGCAACAAGGATGAAGCCCTCGGGCTGCTGGGCGAGCAGAACGCCGATATCGCCATGTGCGACCGCATCGAGGGAAACGTTCGTCAGCGTTTCTGGCAGACCGCCACCTTCAAGCTCGATCTGACGAACATCTGCGACAATCCCGAGGTTCGGGAGGAAATCCGCAAGAAGTGCGCGGGCAATACCGATATCGATTTGAAATACTACACACCTGACGAAATCTCCCAGATGCAGACATCGGTAGGAAACGAAACCGCCGTCGAAGTGTACAAGGTCGTCCAGAAATACCAGGATCAGAACAAGACGCTGCTGATGTCGATGCCGAACGGCATGTATCCCCTCAAGCGGAAACCCGCATACGAAGAACGCAACTCGCCGGGAAAGGACCCCAGCCCGCCGTTTGAAGGTCGCACCGGCCCGGTCGATTTCGTCGACTTTCTGCCCTACGTATCCTTCCTGACGCGATCCCAGCGATTCACGACGAGCGACAGCCTGTATGCGAGCCCCTTCTACGACGAGGAAAAAAACGTTCTCAGGCTGAACGGCGTCTTCATGATCGAGGACAAAAGCGGCGGGCTCGTCATCAAAAATGGGTTGAAATACGAAGGAACGGGCGTTCTCCTCTCCTACGGGAACATCGTCGTCGAAGGCGACTTCAGAAAAAACTCGGCCGACGCCGGCCCCTGCGTGTTGTATACCTACGACGGCATCATCAAGGCCAATGCTGCCGAACAGGGCCGCATCGAGGCATCGCTGATCGCGCTCAACTTCCGGTATGATCCCGCGAGCTCCATGGCGACGCGGAGCGGTGTGGATTTTTCGGGCCGCCGCGCCGATATTCTCGGCAACCTGGTCGTCGATCGCATCAACATCGATACCATGGCGCGCAATGAGACGAACCGCATCGAATACGACAGTTCGGCGCTTTCCGGCGAAACCAGGTTCGAGGTGACCCTGGGCGGCCGGCTTCGCGCGATGCGTATGGTATACAAC
>JAGOCE010000487.1 GCA_017998915.1 Candidatus Ozemibacteraceae bacterium | reverse complement strand
CGGCCGGCGAGCTGAACTCGTTCCAGACCTCTTTCGTCACCTGGCAGGCCACGACGATCAACTTCGAGATGCACCCGCTCTATATCCCCCGTTCCTGGACCGCCTGCACCTGGTCCGACGCCCGTTGGATGGCCCTCCGCATCGCCCGTCTCGCCCGCGCCGATTACGAGCGCATCTTCGCCGAGTGCGGCTGGCCGGTCTTTTGCCAGAGAGCCGCCATCGAACGCCTCATCGCGCGTCGAAACGAGCTGATTCATCCCTTTCGGCTCGATCTCGACGGCATCGAACCTCTTTCCTGCGATCCGTCGTTCGACTTCGAGGCGATGACGAAGCACGGCAAAGATTTCCCGGTGAAAAACGGGAAAATCAGGAAAGACTCAGCTCTCGTCAGGGAACTCGAGGCAACCGTCCATCCGGAAGGCCTTGCCGACGTCCTGTCCAGAAAGGACGACTGACGCCGTCTCTTTATTTTATACAATATAATACTTCATCCGGAGGATCAGATGAGAGCTCTGCTGATAGACAAAGACCGGATACGGCTCGTCGGAGACCGGCCGGATCCGGTTCGGCCCGAGGGCTGGGCACTGATCAGACCGCGACTTGTCGGCATCTGCGGAACGGATCTTGAACTGCTTCGCGGATACAGGCAGTTCTCGGGAGTCCCCGGCCATGAATTCGTCGGGGAGGTGGTCGAGGCCGAGTCGCCGCTTCTCGTCGGCAAGCGGGTCGTCGGGGAGATCAACATCGGCTGCACGACCTGCCAGCGTTGCCGCTCGGGCATGCCGAACCACTGCGGCAGGCGCCGGGTGCTCGGCATCGACGGCATCGACGGGTGTTTCGCCGACCGGTTCGTCTTGCCCGTGGAGAACCTCCACGCCATTCCCGACTCGGTAGCCGATGAGCAGGCCGTATTCGCCGAACCCCTCGCCGCAGCCTTCGAAATCGCGGAGCAGGTCCATATCACGTCGGGCATGCGCATCGTCGTCCTTGGCGCCGGGAAGATGGGCACGCTCTGCGCGTGGGTCCTCGCGAAGGTCGCCGGCATGGCCGCCCTCGTCGGGCATCACCCCGAGGTGTTCCAGAAAATCCGGTATCCGGGTGTCGAAACCGCCGTTCCCGAAAGCGACCTCGCCGATGCCGACCTCGTCGTCGAGGCCACAGGCTCGGCCACCGGGCTGGAAGCGGCCCTCCGGCTGGTACGTCCTCGCGGAACGATCGTGATGAAATCGACGATTGCAGGCCGCCACGAGATCAGCCTGACGCCCCTGGTCACGAAGGAAATCACCGTCGTCGGCTCGCGATGCGGCCCGTTCCGGCGCGCCCTCAACGCTCTCGCCACGGGCACGTATCCCGTCGAGAATCTCATCGAGGGCCGGTATCCGATCGAGCGCGCGGAAGAGGCATTCAAGCACGCGGCAACCCGCGGAGCGATGAAAATCCTCCTCACTTTTTCGAAATAATCCAATATTTATATACTGTTCTTTGTAGAATGAATATCCCCCGTTCGCCCTGAATTTATCGAAAGGCGAGAACCGTCGTGGCTCGACAGACTCAGCACGAACGGGGATGCGGAACCGGCTTATGGGATATGGGACTCAATACCATTCGGTAATGCGGCCCCACGATGGGGATATCGAACCTGTCGGAGACTTTTTTCCAGCCGAGTTTTTCGTAGAAACCGGCGGCCCTTTCGCGGGCGTTGCACCACCAGGTCCGGCTGGGACTGGTGGTCTCGAGGATCCGCATTCCCTCTTCGAGGAGCATTTTGCCGAGCCCCATTCCCCGGCACGATTCATCGACAGCCATGCCACGCACTTGCCATGCGGGAAGGCCCTCATACATCGAGTCGAGAAAGGTCACGCAACCGACGACGGCGCTGTCGATCAGTGCTGCGAGGTGAACCGTCGTCGGGTTATCGTCGCCGTCGAAGCGCGCCGACAGGCCGGGCATGCCGGGCCGAAGGATTTTCTCCCGAAGGGGCAGAATCCGCTCGGCCGGCACCTTGATGATGTCCGGATTCAGATGCATGTCATGATTTTATCACGCTTTTCCGCACCTTCACGAGGAGAATCGTTCCTCCCATCCGGTGATTCTGTCATACAGGGCGGGAATCAACACAAGCGTGAGGAGCGTTCCGAACATGAGACCGAACGCGGCGACGATTCCGAGCGGAGACATCCGTTCGAGCCCGACGGCCTGCTCGAACACGAGCGGCATCAGGCCGAGGACCGTGGATCCCGTCGTGATGAGAATCGGCCTGAGGCGAAGTCTGACGGCAGCGAACAGGGCTTCACGCCTGTCCATCCCTTCTGCGCGCGACTGGTCGATGAAATCGATCAGGATAATGGCGTTGTTCACGATGGTGCCCCCGAGCAGGATCAGCCCCATCATCGCCGGCATGCACATCGGCTTGGCGAAAACCGCGAGTCCCCACAGCGCGCCGATCAGAGACAGCGGGATCGCCCCCATGACCAGCAGCGGGCGCCACCAGTTCTCGAACAGCACCCAGAGCACGATGTAAAGAAACACAAGGCCGATGCCGAGGGCGCCGCCGAGCCGTTTCCCCGTATCGTTCATATCCGACATGGTGCCGGCGAGACGGATCTCATACCCGGCCGGAGGCGTGATTCCGTCCAGGATCATCTGGACGTCGGCCGCGACGCTCGAAAGAGGCTTGCCGTCGTTCAGGGCGAGAATGTCGATGCTCTGTCGGAG
>JAGOCE010000090.1 GCA_017998915.1 Candidatus Ozemibacteraceae bacterium | reverse complement strand
TAAACCGTTTAGAAACCGTTCTTCTGCCCAATCCCTGAAAAATCTTCTGAAAGCCGCCCTTACTTTGTCTACGACACCGCCAAGCACGCCCGGCTCCGCCGGTTCGGCCTGGTAATGTTGCGCACCATATCGGATCAGCCCCACCGAGGTCGCGTAGATGGGACTGTCCACCCGCTCCCTGAGGCCGTTGATCGAGATCGGGAACCCGCGTCTGACCGGCAGTCCGAGGCTTTCCTCGGCCAGTTCGGGGCATCCCATCATCAGCGAGGTGCCGCCGGTGAGCACGACGCCGGCAGGAATCATGTCGAGCGAAACCTGCTTCGCGATCTGTTCCTTCATCTCGTTGAAGATCTCTTCCATCCTGGGCTCGATGATTTCGGCCAGGTCTTTCTGCGAACACTCGCGGGTCCGGTCGCTGCCGGCCACCGGAACCTGCATCCGGCACGACGAGTCGATGAACTGGTTGTGCGCCACGCCGTATTTGATCTTCAGGTTCTCGGCCGCTGCCGTCGATGTTTTCAGGCCGACCGCGATGTCGTTCGTCACATACTGGCCACCGACCGGCGCGCTGTAGGAGTGCACCACGTGGCCGTTCTGGAAAATGATGAGGTCCGTGGTTCCGCCGCCGATGTCGATCAGCACGACGCCGAGCTTCTTCTCGTCTTCGGTCAGTACCGACATGCTCGAGGCATACGGCTGAAGGACGACGTCCTCGACCTTGAGCTTCGCTGTCTGGCAGCACTTGATGATGTTCTGCATCGCCGTCACGGCGCCTGTCACGATGTGGACCTGCGCTTCGAGGCGACTTCCGACCATACCGATCGGATTGCTGATCTCCTTCTGCTCGTCGACGACGAACTCGCGTGGAAGGATGTGGATGATCTCCTGATGATGCGGAATCGAGATGGCCGTCTTCGCGTTTTCAACGGCGCGATCGACGTCTTCCGCGGTAATCTCGTGGCCCGTGCCCTTGATCGCCACGATCCCCTGGCTGTTGAGCGAATTGATGTGCGAACCGGCAATCCCGACGTAAACCCTCTCGATGACGACGTCGGCAACTTTTTCGGCTTCCTCGACGGCGTCCATGATCGCCTGGGTCACCTTCTCGATATCGACAATCGTGCCCTTTTTCACCCCGTCACCCGTGACGGCGTGCCCTACTCCGATGACGTTGACGGAGCCGGTTTCGTGCATATCGCCGATAACGGCGCACACTTTGGTCGTCCCGATGTCGAGACCGACGATCAGATCATCCGCCAGCACGTGGTTTCGTGGTTCCTTCCATGGAATTCCGGGCACGTCGTGGTTTGACGACAATATCACTTGGTGCCCTCATATCGAGATACTCAGGTTCTACATTATTCTTTTTGAGGTTGTCAAGGAGGGCACGTAAAAAAGCGTGCCGTTCTTTGAAGTCCTCGAGACTCTTTGGAAGCACTTTTTCGCCGCTCACGAGAAACAAATAGGGATTCTGCACACTCGCGAAATTCAGCTCTGAAATATCTGACAGCGTGCCCGGCCCGAGTCGCGTGATCCAGGTCCGTGCCTCAACGAAGCCATCATGGTCTGCAACCGAGTCGCCAACCTCTTTGTCATGAAATTCGATCCCCGTGACGATGGGGAGATCCCGCTCGCCCATCCCGGTATTCGAAAGAATGACGCCGTCATCGGAAATTTCGAGGAACGAGGTTCCCATTTTGACGTAGAGCAGAGGAACACGTTCGGTCACCCGGAGCCGGACAGAGCACAGCCCCTTCAGTTCGACACCTGCGTCCCTGACCATGGGATGCAGGAGCAGCTGTCTGCGGACCGTTTCGCGATCGAGATTGATCACATTGGTACCAGGGGCTATACCGGCAAGCCGGAGAACCTCCTCACGCGGAAGCTGCGTGACTCCCTCGACGACGATATCGCGGATTTCGAAATACGATGTTCCGAAAAACAGATACTTCAACTGGACGATTGCAAGGTAGGAAAGCGACGCCATGAGTGCCAGGAAACCGAGAGCCTTGAGTGGACGTGCCCAGCGTCCCATGCTCTGGAAACGTATTCTGAAGCTCCGGGTGCGCACGCGGTCCATGACGGAATCCGAAATGGAACTGCGCGGCGCCTGATAGAAACTGCGGCGCCGCGGCTGAGCGGGCGTATCTGATGACGGCTGGTTCATGGGAATCATCGATGTGGACGGGATATGCTACCACCCTCGCGATTCTCTTACAAGACCGTGCCCTCAGAACATCGATTTTCACCAATCACAACCGTTTCATCGCGGAGAGCACAAAGGATACGGAGGTTCACAGAGAAAAGGTGGTCTCCGTGCGACCTTATTGTTCTTTCGTATTCGTTCGTGGTGGACTTATTCCTCGCCTAACGGCCTGAAAATCCAGATTTTTCGAATCAGATTTGCAGGAGAGGCTCGATTTCGGCGAGGATTCTGTTTTCGACATCCGCGGGACGGCTCGCGCGCATGGCGGCAGCCATGGTGGTCCGCACCTCCGGTGCGCTCATACGCTCGATCTCGGCGGTCAGCGATGCAGGATTCAGGTCTCTGTCGAGGATGACCTTCGCAGCCTGTTGGCGTTCGAGGGCACGTGCGTTCTTTTCCTGGTGATTGTCGGTTGCGAAGGGAAAGGGCACAAGAATCGCCGGTTTTCCGCAAACGGCGATCTCGGCGAGAATCGTCGCACCGGCCCGCGAAATCAGCAGGTCGGCCACGTCGAACGCTTCCTTCATCTCGTGGAGATAGGGAAGCAGGGTGTAGTTTGGCAATGGCACCGCCTCGGCCTTCACCCGCTCATGGTCGCGCTCGCCGGCGATATGCACGAGATGAATCGTAGGATGCTCCTTCAACCACTGCCGGGTGAGGCCGATGCAGGCATCGTTGATCGTCTTCGCTCCGCCCGAGCCTCCGACGGCGAGCAGCCAGAACTCGCCGTTCTTTTTCAGGAACCGGTTGGTCCCTCCCTCTTGCTGGAGAAACGTGCGGCGGACAGGGTTTCCGGTCAGAACGACCCGTTCCGAAAGCGCCTCGACCGCTTCGGCATACGTCAACAGGACGCGGCGGGCGCTTCCGGCAAAGATGCGATTCACGACACCCATTGCCGCGTTCTGTTCATGAATGACGAAGGGCACGCCAAGCAGGCGTGCGCAGGCAAGGACCGGGAATGCGACGTATCCGCCCGTCGTGACGACCAGGTCGGGACGGAACTCCCGCATCATGGACAGGGCATCCCAGAATCCGGCGGCATTGCGAAAGGGAAACGTCAGCCACCTTGCCGAGAGCGAGCGGGGCATGCCCTGCGAGCGCACCGAAAAAAACGGGAGCCCGTCGATGCGGCCCACGATGCGGCCTTCCATCCCCTCGGACTGGCCGGCATAGGCCGTTTCGAGGTTGGGAAAACGTTCGAGAAGCCGTTCTCGTATGGCAAGGGCCGGGTAGATATGCCCGCCCGTGCCCCCGCCACCAAAAAGAACCTTCTTCATCAGCGTCGTCGTCCTCCGCCCATCTGGCGGGCGTTGTCGAGATGTCTCGAGGAAAAGGGCATCCGGCGCATATCAATAAGGGCGTTCTGGCTCGAGCCGTATTTCGAGATGCTGAGCAGAATGCCCATGCCGGCCGCGAGGAACACGAGACTCGATCCGCCGTAGCTCACGAACGGAAGCGTCACGCCCGTCGTCGGGAGCACGCTCAGAACGACGCCGAGGTTGATCATCGCCTGGCATCCGATGATACCGGTGATGCCGCTGGCGAGAAGGAAGCCAAACATGTCGGGAGCCCGGATCGCGATGTAGAAACCGCGCCAGATCAGCACGAGAAACAGCAGAATGACGGCGATGCCGCCCGCGAAGCCGAGCTCTTCGCATATAATTGCAAATATAAAATCGGTATGCCGTTCGGGCAGGATGAAAAATTTCTGCCGGCTCTGCCCGAGACCCAGCCCCCAGATACCGCCCGATCCGATCGCCACCAGGGACTGGATGATGTGATAGCCGGATGTCCGCGCGTTCTCCCACGGGTCAAGAAAGGCGAGAAGCCGTTTCATACGATACTCTTTCTGAAAGATCAGCGAAACGGCAAGGATCGCCCCTCCGCCAAGCATTCCGCCCAGGTGCGCAAGCGAGCCATTTCCCAGGAAGAGAAGAAGGCCGTAGGAAAAGCCAACGATGAGTGCCGTCGAAAGATTCGGTTCTTTCAATATCAATAGAAATACAGCACCGGTTATAACGAGATCAGGCAGAACGCCCTTCGTCAGATCGTGGATAGACTCCTGTTTTCTCGCGATGGAGTGGGCCATGTAGATGACGAAGCACAGCTTCGCAAGCTCGGACGGTTGGATGCCGATACCGGCGAACCGAATCCAGCGCTTCGCGCCGCCGATCTCGCGGGCGACGCCTGGAATCAGCACGACGACAAGGCCTATGAACGCGATAACCAGCAGTGGGACGGCCAGAGCATCCAGCTTCCGGTAATCAATCTGTGCGAAGCCGAACATGGCCAGGAGCCCGATGACGACCCACATCAACTGTCGCTTGAAGTAGAAGAGGCTGTCCGACATCTGTGCCATCGAGGTGATCGAGCTGGCTGAATACACCATCGTCAGCCCGATTCCCATCAGGGCGATGACGATGAAAAACAGGACGTGATCGTATGGATTCTGTTTCATCGGAAGGATCGGCCGCCTACTCCGGCAGGGCCTTCACCAGCTCCTTGAATCTCGCGCCGCGCACCTCGAAGTTCGAAAACAAATCGTAACTGCTGCACGCCGGTGAGAGCAGGACCGTATCGCCCGGAACAGCAAGTCCGGCGGCCTTTCCAACGGCGTCCTCGAGCGTCGGAACGGAAACCAGAGGTATGATCCCCTCCATCGCCGCCCGGAATCGCTCGCGCGCCTCGCCATACAGGACGACGCTACGCACGCGGCCGCGCATCGTGGCGATCCACTCCGAAAGATCAGTGCCCTTGTCGCGCCCGCCGGCGATCAGCACAACCGGCGGAGTGCACGCGCGCAGAGCGATGATCGACGCCGCGCAGTTGGTACCCTTCGAATCGTTGATCCAGGTCACCCCCGAGCGGTCGCGAACCCACTCGAGACGGTGCTCCACGCCGGCGAACGCCGCGACGGCGGGCTCGAGGCGTACTGGTTCGACACCGGCAAGCAGTGCGGCCAGTGATGCGGCCATGATGTTCTCACAGTTGTGCCTGCCGATGATTTTCACCGATTTCCGGCCGAATAGCTCGATTTCCGTGCCGTCTTCCCGGATGTAGACAAACGTGTCTCCTCGCATGGTGACGCCGGGCCGGCGCCCGTCGAGTTCCCAGCCAAACCAGGCCTTTTTGCATCCGACGCGCCCGGACAGCACGTGCATCGATTCCTGGTCTGCGTTCAGGATCAGGACCCGGTCACCCGTCATGTTGAGGGCGATTCGCTCCTTTGCAGCCCGGTAGGCATCGTAGGATGGATATCGGTCCAGGTGGTTCTCGAAAAAGTTCGTAATGATCGCGATATCGGGGGTGAACTCGGATATCGTCTCGAGCTGGAAACTGCTGACTTCCAGGACCTGAACGGCATCATCGCCCGTCCTGGCGGCGAACTCCATCATCGGGATACCGATGTTTCCCCCCAGAAAGACATTCGAAAACTGGGCCTCACAGAATTTTGCCAAGAGCGTCGTCGTGGTCGTTTTCCCGTTGCTGCCGGTGACAACGAGGCGTCGCCCCTTCGAAAGGCGGTAGGCGATTTCGATCTCCGAGTGTATGGGAATTCCGCGTCTCACGGCCTCCCGGAGGATGGGGATGTCGGTGGGCACACCGGGGCTCAGAACGATGAAATCAGCCTGGAGAACGCGCTCAGAATGACCGCCGCCCTCGATCTCGACGTCCGCCGGCACACCGGCTTTCGCAAAGGCACCGCGAAGCTTTTCGACCGGCTGGATGTCGGAAACCAGGACCCGTGCCCCAAGCCCAGCAAGCGATCTGGCGGCCGCCAGCCCACTTTTGGCGGCACCGATGATACTGACGGCTCTTCCCTGAACGTTCATCATGTTTCCTCTAATTCAATGAATGACCGGATATCATATCACACCCGTCAAGAGCCCTCAGGGCACCGTGCCCTTTTCATTTGTGCCATCTGGCGATTCGTTCTCATTCCACTTCCAGGTGCCTGGCTTGCAGGAAATCCTTGGTATCACCACAAAGTCACAAAGTGTATTCCCGCCGTTCTTCGTGGTGAATCATTCTCCGTATTGAATTTCTCGCAACTTCGAAATCAAGGTTCTTCGAGTTCGGAGATTTTTTTCGTCATTCGGGCCTGGATATCGCGCAGAGGAGTTCCCGTGTCGATGGCGATGGCCCTCAGCGATTCGTATTCGGGAACAGTGCGGACGGTTCCGTCCTGGTCGATGATTTTCTTGGCGGCCACAGTTCCGTAGGAGGTCTGCAGTTCGCGCTTTTCGCGGCGGAGGACGGCGCGGGAAACCGTCTGGCGCCTGAGCCCGAGCGTTGGGAGTTCGCTGAACAGGAGTTCCTGTGCCCGTGCCGCAAGCGCCGGGGGAACCATCACGCCGAGCGCCGTGCCGGGGCGACCTTTTTTCATGATCAGGGGGGTCATCGTCACGTCGAGCGCACCCAGCTCCCAGAGGCGTTCGGCCACGTAGCCGAGCAGTTCTCCCGATACGTTGTCGATATTCGTCTCGAGAACGCTGACCTCATCGTAATCGACGTTGCCGGCGGCCGAGCCGGAATCGCCAAGGAAGGCCCGCAGGATGTTTGGTACGGCAAACCGCCGGCTTCCGGCACCGGTTCCGATCTTCTTCGGCACAAAGCCCACGGGAAAGCCTGGCTTCGCGTGAAGTCCCCGGAGAATGGCCGCGCCCGTGGGAGTCGTCAGCTCGCCGTCGACGTCCGGAAGGGAATAGATTTCGTAGCCTCTCAGCAGAAGCGCCGTAGCAGGCGCCGGAACCGGCATTTTCCCGTGGCGGCAGTTGACGAAGCCGCGTCCGACATGGATCGGAGACACGCGCACGGACGTGATGCCGAGCTCTTCGAGACAGATCGCGGCCCCGACGATATCGGCGATGCTGTCGCGTGCGCCGACTTCGTGGAAATGGACGGTTTCGGGGGTCGCGCCATGCACCTCGGCCTCGGCCACGGCAAGCTCGTAAAAACAGGCGAGGGCACGGTCGGCCACGCCGGCAGGATACTTCGCAGCCGCGATGAGATCACGGATTTCGCGCAATCCGCGTTCCGGCAGATCATGAATGTAGGGATGCGCATGGCCTTGCTCGTGCTCGTGATGATGGTCATGGCAATGCGTGTGGTCATGCCCATGTTCATGGTCGTGAGCATGATCGCCTTCATGCTCGTGGCAATGGGTATGATCGTGATCTCCGTGATGCGATACCGCATGATCGTGCTGAGGATCGGCATGTGCATGGGCTTCGTCATCGTGGGTATTGAAATACGCCGCACGAATCCCGTCTTTTATAATGCTACGTATAGAAATGCCAAGTTTGCCCTCCTGGAAAGGAAGCTTCGCAAGTTCAGCCTCGAGGCGGGCGGGGTCGGCCCCCAGATCAAGAAGCGAGGCAACCGCCATGTTTCCGGCGATGCCCGCGAAGCAGTCCCAGTACAACGTGGTCATGACGTTCTCCCGTTGATCATGCGAATGGCCGCGACAGCGGCGCCGAACCCGTTATCGATATTCACCACGGTCACGCCGGCCGCGCACGAGTTGAGCATGCCGAGCAACGCGGCGATGCCGCCAAAACTGGCGCCATATCCAACCGAGGTAGGCACCGCAATGACGGGAACCGGCACCAGTCCTCCCACGACGCTCGGAAGCGCGCCTTCCATGCCCGCAACGACGATCACGGCATCGGCCGCGCGGATCGTGTCGAGCCGCCCCAACAGGCGATGGATGCCCGCGACACCGATATCGCTGCACCGAACCACGCCGACATCGGCGAACTCGAGTGTCACGGCCGCCTCGTCGGCGACGGAAAGGTCGGACGTTCCGGCGGCCAGGACCGCGACACGGCCGCGAACGGCGGTTTTCCGGGCGGGAAGGCTCATCGCCGTCCGGGACCGCTCATCGATTCGGATTCCGCGAATCTGTTTTTTGAGCGCCTCGAGGGTTTCGTCCGGACAGCGGGTGGCGAGAGCACGCCCGTTCGCCTTTTTCAGGGCGCGAAAAATCGAGACGGTCTGCTCGGGGGATTTTCCGGCTGCGTAAATGGCTTCCGGAAACCCTGAGCGGGCCTCGCGGTGAATGTCGAGGACGGCATCGGGAACGGTCAGTTCGCCGGGCATCCGGCGGCGCAGCTCGGCAAGCGCATCGTCCGTATCCATGCGCCCCTGCCTGACAGCTTCAAGAATCGTTTTCATCACGGTTTCAGTAGACTTCATGGCGGGTAAAACTTTACCTGAACCCGCCCGACACTGCAAGGCAGATCCCTCGATTTGCCCGATGCGATTGCCATCGGTCAGCCGGTCGGACATGCTAGAATGCTTTCTGCAGGGCCTGCTTCTTGTCGCATGTGGTAGGCGATGAGCATCAGGAGCAAAAACACGCGTTCGGCCCGGCAGGACACAACCGTTCACCCTGCGTTTGTCGAAAGGCGAGACTCCTCGTGCTTCAAGAGGCTCAGCATGAGCGGTATCGAGCATGCAAATGATTACCGCGGTATGTGTGAAACGATAAGAAAGCGAGAGAACCGGGGAAACCATGCGACCGAACATCGCTCGATGGCGCTGGCTGGCGATGGTGTTGTTTGCCGCCAGCGTACTCGTTTTCAACTCACCGCCGAAAGCCATGGGCGAATCCTGGGGTTTTCGCCTGAAACTGGGCGGTTTTCCGGAACCGGTCTGGCAGGAATCTGATCTCAAGCTCCTCGCGCGGCGGATTCGCAATGACCTGGACAATGCCCTGAAGGAAGCGGAGAAAACGGGAAGAACGCTTCAACCACCGCCGGCGCCGGCATTTCCGGGCTGGTCGAGATGTCAGGACATCGCACAGCAGGCCAGGCCTGATCTGATGGTCGTGCGCATGAACCTGGCGGGATTGAAAGCCGCCGTCAAGATGGTCAGGGGAACATTCGACCACATGTCCGAGGACCGGCTCGAGGAACGTCTGCCATTCGGCTTCTCGGCAGGCGACTGGGGCGCCGAGATCCTGCGCGATTTCAGGCTGCGCGGCTGTTCGAAAAAGCGCCTTCTCCGCATCCTGACGATCCACCAGGGAGCTGCGCGGGACCTGTG
This sequence comes from Candidatus Ozemibacteraceae bacterium, assembly GCA_017998915.1. Taxonomy (GTDB): domain Bacteria; phylum Muiribacteriota; class Ozemobacteria; order Ozemobacterales; family Ozemobacteraceae; genus MWAR01. Next base: position 3,142 of record JAGOCE010000090.1, on the reverse strand, counting down.
GACAGACCTGCGCGACGGCATCAACCGCGACGTCGTCTGGACCCATCACGCCTGGGAAAAGACGAAGAATCATCCCGATGCCGCCACGCGCAACCGCGCGGCCTGGAATCTCTGGCACGCCATGGGCTTCCCGGCCCGGTGGTAGCCGTTTGATTTTCCCGCGGGAATCCCCGATAATGGCCGGGCCCGCGAAGCCCGCTGCCGTATGCTCATTCGGCGGGCGTGTCGAGCCAAAGAAAACAGGCGGTTCTTCATGGAAACGACCGAACGATCCGAAATCCACATCCCGGGGCTGACCGGCATCCCGGGCACAAGGAAGCTCCTTCTTCTGCTACTGGCGACCCTGACGGCCTACGGTGTGGCGTTTCACCTGATGGGCTGGCCAGTCATGCATGAACTGCCTCATATCCGCATCTCGGAAGCCGCGCGCTCGATCTGGCGCACGGGCTCGTTCGAACCCCCGGAGTATCGGGGCTACGCTTCCGATGCCATCGCGCTGAGCCTGAAATCGGATCTCCCCGTCTGGCAGGATGCGTTTGCCCTGGGAGCGCGGGGCGAGCTGTATCCGAAGCACGGCGTCTTCACGGCAGCCGTGTCGGCGCTCTTTTTCGGCATGTTCGGGGAAGCGGGATTTCTGATCTTCAACGAACTCCTGATCGTGACGCTGTTTCTAAGCCTTCGTCGCATCGCCGCAGGTTGGGGAATCGTTCTCTCGCCGCTTGCCACGGTGCTGGGGCTCGGCCTCGGAACGCAGCTCCTCCTCCACTCGTATTCCTTCTCCTACGAGGTGTTCGCCAACACTCTGCTGTTCGCCGGCTTCGCGGTGGCCGCGTTCCGGCCCGCAACCGGAGGATTCATCGCCGGACTCAGCGTGCTGGCGCATCCCACGCTGCTCATTCTCTGTCCGTTCGGCTTTCTTCTGCTTCCGCCAGGGCAGTTTACCCGCGGCGCCGTCCTGCGGTATTTCGCCGGAATGGCCGTGGCCGGCCTGTGCATCGGGCTGCTCAACACCGCGTTGTGGGGCGGCTTCTTCGTCACGGCGTATCACCGGCTGCCCGAGTTTCACGCCGGAACCATGCGGATCTCCGTGCATCCGATGGGCTTCGATCCGGCCATCCTGTTTTCCGACTGGTGGGAAAAACTGTTCCACTCCCGCTACGGGCTGCTTCTCTACAACCCCGTTCTCATCGGGGTCTGTTTCCTGCCGTGGCTGCTCCGGCAAACGCCGCACCGGCGTTTCTTCGCGGGGCTTCTCCTCATCGGCGCGGTGAACGCGCTTCACATTTATTCCTTCTGCCACTGGCGGGAATCGAGCTTCGGTAATAAATATGTATTTCCTGGTATTATAGCTGTCTCTTTAGCAGTGGCGGCGGCATACGCGGCACGGAAGGAATCCGGCGCATCACGCCGGGATTCGGCCTCCGTCTGACGGCTGCGTCGTCGCAGCCGGGTCAAGCCTGAGGTCGTCGGCCCGGGCACCGGCGGTGAAAACGCAGAGGCCGAGCAGGATGGCGAACCAGAGGGTCACGGCACGAATCAGCAGGGTAGCCGTCACGGAAGCATCGCCGGCGATACCGGTCGAGACGAAGAACAGGCTGAGGGTCCCCTCGGTCACGAGCAGGCCCCCGGGCAGGAACGAAAGGGCGCCGGTGATCGAGCCGAACGCATGAGCGAACACCGAAAGACCGAACAGTTCGGGTCGCGCGACGCCGAGCCCGCCGAAGATCAGATACAGCGCGGCCCCTTCCCATGCCCAGGAGAAGGCGCTGAGCGGCACGGAAACGAGCAGCGCAGGCAGGGTCAGCAAGGTGCGGGTGCTTTCCTCGAGCGCCCGGATCATGTTTCTGAGGCGGGGTTTTCCGGGGACCAGGCGGCCGGCGGCCCGATCGAGCACCCTCCAGAACGCGGGCCTCGTCGCGGCGGCCAATCCGACGACCAGGAGGATGCCACAGACGATCAGCGTCTTGCCGCCCCAGGCGAACCTGGAGAAGCCGAAGGCGGCGAGGCACATCAGGCCCAGCAGGTCGGTGAGGCGCTCGGCCAGCACGATCGGGGCGGTGCGGGAAACGGGGATGCCATATCGGTTGCGCAGCAGCAGAGACTTGACGACTTCGCCCAGCTTGCCCGGGCTGAGCACCATCACGAACGACGAGAAGAAGATCCAGAGGCTGTCGCGGAGGGCGATTCTCACCCCCAGCCGGCGCAGGAAATACTCCCACTTCGCGAAGCGGAGCAGATAGTTGAGGCTGACGAACACGAGGATCACCGGGATGAGGCGGTGCGGGAACGCCGCCAGCGCGGCCGTCACGCGGCCGAGGTCCGTAAGAAGTACGGCCAGCCCGGCGAGAATGCACAGGGCGACGATCGCCCAGCCGCCGGCGCCCCGCAACAGGTTCATCGGGTTCATACACGGGCATCATCGCAGATTCGACGGTTCGAGGCAATCTTTCCTGTGCTACCATACCCCCCATGACGGGCGAACTCACTCATCAGGCGCCGGAGAGAGCCGGCTCGGCGACCCCCGAACCGGGAGATCGAAGCTCCGACGGCAGGCGGAAGTCACTGACCTGGGCGGCGGTTTTTTTTCTTGTCGTCGTCGTTCTTCCCGCGGTCGGCCTCTGGCACCTGACAAGCCGGTTCGAGGCATCGACCGAAGCCGCCCGCGAGGCCGAGTGCCGCGAAAAGGCGCGCGAGCTGGTCATGCGCCTGAGAAGCGCCCTCGATCGGAACGTCGTCATCACAGAGAAACTTGGTCTGTTCCGGCGTTCCGTGCTCGCCGAGCGTCGCGGTCGCGCCATCGACGCCGCTGCCGCCCGCCTGCACGACGGAACACTCCGGCGTTTTTTCCCCGCCGACACCCAGATTCACTGGTTCGACGCCTCAGACCGCATGATCCCGGTGGCCGGCCGACAGCTGCCACCAGGACAACGAGCCTGGCAGGCTTTTTTGCGGGCAATCAGAAGCGAGAAGGTCGTCAGCACCACCGAACTGTCGCTTGCCCAGGGCTTCTTCAAAAAAACGTTCGGAAGCATCGCCACGCTGAACTACCTCCGGCGGAGCCGTATCCAAGCGACCGAAGTGCTGATCGGCGGAAAGCCCCACTCGCTCGCGATCGTCGTCTTCAACGCCGGCCGGCCGGCGA
>JAGOCE010000486.1 GCA_017998915.1 Candidatus Ozemibacteraceae bacterium | reverse complement strand
TATCGGGCCGGTTTCAGGTCAGATCCTCGTTCGGCCACATGCGACCGGTACGTTCCCGGACATACTCCCACGCGGAAAACGCGACCCGGCTGTCATCTGGTCCGACGATGAACGGTTCCTCGCCGAATGCGCAGTATTCCTTGTACAAAATATCACCGGGTTTTCCGGGCTTCCGGTTGGCCTCGATCCACTCATCCAACAGCAGAACAGCAGCTTCTCTGGCCCGATCGAGCGACTCGAACTCCCCGAGCTTGTACCGATACTCCTCGTCCCGGTAATGAAAATTATCATCGACAAAAACGGTGTAAGACATAAAATAGTCCTAATTATATACAAAAATATGCGATATTCATGCGGTCCGCATTGTTGCGGCGGAAATCCGCTCCGATGGCTTCATGGATTCAGGTGATCGAAAAGAATCGTGGATAGATACCGCTCACCCGAATCGGGCAGAACGACCACGATCGTTTTTCCGGCGAATGCGTCTTCGCGGGCGAGACGAAGGGCCGCCGCCACGGCGGCTCCACAAGAGATACCGCTGAGGATGCCTTCCTCACGGGCGAGGCGACGCGCCATCTCGATGGCTTCGGCGCTCTCGACCCTCTCGACCCGATCAACGAGCGACAGGTCGAGCGTTTCCGGAATGAAGCCAGCCCCGATCCCCTGAATCTTGTGAGGAGACGGCTTCAGGGGATCGCCGGCGAGATGCTGCGTGATGACCGGGCTTTCGGCTGGTTCGACGGCGACGGAGGTCAGCATGCAGTTCATGCGCTTCTTGAGATACCGCGAGACACCGGTGATGGTTCCGCCGGTCCCGACGCCGCAGACGAGCGCATCGACGACGCCGTCCGTGTCGTCCCAGATTTCCGGGCCGGTCGTCTTCTCATGGATCGCGGGATTCGCGGGGTTTTTGAACTGCTGGGGTAGATACCATCGGCCCGGTTCGGAGGCGACAATCTCCTCAGCCTTTCGAATCGCTCCGGCCATGCCCTCGGCACCGGGAGTCAGCACGATCGTTGCACCGAACGCCGCCAGGACTTTCCGGCGCTCAACACTCATCGTGTCGGGCATGGTCAGGGTGAGACGATACCCGCGTGAAGCCGCCGTGAACGCCAGGGCGATCCCTGTGTTGCCGCTCGTCGGCTCGATGATGCCGATGCCGGGCCGGAGAAGCCCCTTGTTCTCCGCATCCAGGATGAGAGCTGTGCCGACACGGCATTTCACGGAGTAGGCGGGGTTGCGGCCTTCGATCTTCGCCAGCACCGTTGCCCGGCAGCCTTCCGTCACGCGGTTCAACCGCACCAGCGGCGTGTTTCCGATCGACTGTGTGTTCTCGAGATAGATTCTCGGCATTTTTCCGTTTCCTCCCTTATCATGCGCTCCACGGCCCGGCGCACCTCTCGCGGCAACCGGGGCGGGTTGTTCCCGCTCATAGTATATAACCTCTTCGTTGATCCTGCTCTTTTCCTTTTCCTGTCGACGCAGATTGAACCTGCGAGCCGGGGCGCATCACGATGCTCCTGGATTTCATCTGCGGATCGTTTCTACAACGGTTTCTCCCCGCCCTCTTGCCTGCCTGCGGGTTCCTGCGTATGATGCCAGATGCCCGGGTTCCGACGCCCGGGCGGGAAGGGCGGAACGTGAGACTCGACCAGTGCATGGTGGCGCGCGGTCTGTGCGAATCGCGCGCGAAGGCGCAGGACCTGATCCGATCCGGCGCCGTTTCGGTCGCCGGCAGGATCGTGACACGGCCGGCGCACGAAACCGGGGGGGAAGAAGCGGTCGTCATCTCCGGGGACGTGCCCGCATACGTGGGCCGCGCAGCTTTGAAGCTGAAGCCTGTCCTCGCCGGCGGTCTTGTCGATGTTGGCGGCAAACGGTGTCTCGACGTCGGGGCCAGCACGGGCGGCTTCACCCAGGTGATGCTCGAGTTCGGCGCCGTCGCCGTCGTCGCGCTCGACGTCGGGAGCGGACAACTGCATCCGCTGCTTCGGGGCGACTCCCGCGTCGTCAGCCGCGAAAACTGCGATCTGCGCCGGTTCGACGATGCCGATGGCTTCGACGTGGTGACGGCCGACGTTTCCTTCATCAGCCTCGTGCGGCTGCTGCCCGACCTGAATCGCCTCGCGCGGGGAATGCTGGTGCTTCTTTTCAAGCCGCAGTTCGAGGTCGGCCCAGATGCCCGCCGCAATCGCGCCGGCGTCGTGACGGATGCCGCCGCCGTCGCCGCGGCGCAGCGCGCCTTCGAGACCGAGACCGCTCGGATCGGCTGGCATCTTGTGTCCGTGAAGCCGAGCGACCTGCCTGGCCGTGATGGGAACCTCGAATACGTCTACGTGTTCGACAAACGGGGCGTCGTTGTTGGAGCTTCTTCCGCGCCGGTTGTCGACCTTCCGCTGCGCATGGGACGACGGCGCAGTTAACAATATCAAAGAATATAATATATGAATATGCGATATGCCGATCTGATTCTCGTGAATGTCCTTCTCTGGAAGGGGCGTGAAGATGCAGCTCCTCGGCCGGGGATGGCGCTGGCCGTTGCCGGAGATCGGATTATCCGCATTGGATGTGCATCGGATGTTCTCGAACTGCGTGGTCCAGAGACCGAGGTGATCGATCTGCGCAGCTTGCTTCTGGTGCCCGGCTTCCGCGATGCCCATATTCACCCGATGATCGGGGCGATCGACCTCGTCGAATGTCGCCTCTCCGGTCCAGCCGAAGAGGCTTCCTACCTGG
>JAGOCE010000089.1 GCA_017998915.1 Candidatus Ozemibacteraceae bacterium | reverse complement strand
ACTTGCCGGCATCCGCGTCGACAGGTCGGAACGGCGGCCTCTGATTGGTATAGCCGGAGATATCTATGCGAAGTCGAGCAGGCAGATGGGTGGCAACCTCTTCCTCTGGCTCGAACGGCAGGGGCTGGAGGTCTGGCCGTCGCCCTTCAACATCGACTTCCTGGACTTCTCGATCACCCGGTGGTTCCTGCGAAGCGTTTCGCGGCTCGAACTCTCGGAAATGATCGCCGCGGGATCGATCGCCCTGAAACGGACGATCGACGTCTGGCGACTGAAATATACCGTTGGAGATAGAATACGCCGGTTCGAGGAACCGGGATACCTCGAGCTGAAGCAGCTGGCGAGCCCATACATCGCGAACGAAGAGGACGAACTGCTGTTCGTGAACATCGCGAAGATCATCGACTTCCATCACCGTGGTGCCGACGGGATCATCAACACGGCGTGTTTCAACTGCATGGTCGGGAATGCCTCGGCGGCGATCATCGAGAAGATCCGCCGAGACTACCCCGACATGCCGATCATGACCGCGATCCAGTCCGGCGTCTCGGATCCCTCGCGCCGGATGGCGCTCGAAGCCTTCGTCGGACAGGTGAAGGAAAACCGCAACCGGCGGGCGCGAACAAGCCGGTAAACAAAACCGCCCGGCTTTGCGGCCGGGCGGCTTCGGGAATACGGCTCAGTAGCGGTAGTGGTCGGACTTGTAAGGGCCCTCGACCGGGACGCCGATATAGTTGGCCTGGTCTTTCGTCAGCACGGTGAGCTTCGCGCCGAGCTTCTCGAGGTGCAGGCGGGCGACTTCCTCGTCGAGCTTCTTCGAGAGGGTGTAGACGCCGACCTTGTGCTCGCTGGTCCAGAGGTCGATCTGGGCGAGGGTCTGGTTCGTGAACGAGCTGCTCATCACGAAGCTGGGGTGGCCGCGCGCGCAGCCGAGGTTCACGAGGCGGCCTTCGGCCAGGACATAGATGCTGTGCCCGTCGGCGTAGGTGTAGCGGTCGACCTGGGGCTTGATGTTCGTGCGCTTGACGCCCTTCCAGGTCTCGAGCTTGTTCATCTGGATCTCGTTGTCGAAGTGACCGATGTTGCAGACGATCGCCTGGTCCTTCATCTTCGCCATGTGGTCGGCGGTGATGATGTCTCGGTTGCCGGTCGTGGTGACGTAGATGTCGGCCTTGCCGAGGGTGTTCTCGACGGTGTCGACGACGTAGCCGGCCATCATGGCCTGCAGGGCGCAGATCGGGTCGATCTCGGTGACGACGACGTGCGCGCCGTAGGAGCGAAGCGCCTGGGCGCAGCCCTTGCCGACGTCGCCGTAGCCGCACACGACCGCGACTTTGCCGGCGATCATGACGTCGGTCGCGCGCTTGATGCCGTCGACGAGGCTCTCACGACAGCCGTACAGATTGTCGAACTTCGATTTGGTGACCGAGTCGTTCACGTTGATGGCGGGGAAGAGGAGCTTCTTCTCTTCCATCATCTTGTACAGGCGATGGACGCCGGTCGTCGTTTCCTCGCTGACGCCCTTGATGTGCGGCAGCATGTTCGTCCACTTCTTGGGCTCGGCCTTCAGGGTCTTCTTGAGGATCGCGAGCAGTTCCTGCTCGTCTTCGCCCTCGGCGTGCCGGTCGAGAACCTTCGGGTTGCGCTCGGCATCGTAGCCGATATGGATCATCATCGTGGCGTCGCCGCCGTCATCGACGATCAGGGTCGGTCCCTGGCCGTCCGGCCAGGTCAACGCTTCCTGCGTGCACCACCAATACTCCTCGAGAGTCTCGCCTTTCCAGGCGAAGACCGGGATGCCGCGCTTGGCGATGGCGGCGGCGGCGGTGTCCTGCGTCGAGAAGATATTGCAGCTGCACCACCGGACGTCGGCGCCGAGGTCGGCGAGCGTCTCGATCAGAACGGCCGTCTGGACGGTCATGTGGAGCGAACCGGCGATGCGTGCGCCGCGGAGAGGCTTCTTCGTGGCGTATTTCTCGCGGAGGGCCATGAGGCCGGGCATCTCGTGCTCGGCGATCTCGATCTCCTTGCGGCCGAGCTGCCACAGGTCGATATCTTTCACCTTGTAGGGAAGGCGGTTCGTCGTGGTCGTGGGCATCGTTTCACGCTCCGTTCCGTTCTGGTTCGTCTTTTTCATGAACACTCCTTCGAAAATCAGGCTCCGGTACCATGTCGAAAGCCTGGAATAACATCCAAGTCTCGCACGGAACCGTCAAAAAGTCAAACCCCGCGCGGCTTTCACGGGATTCAGTGGCAAGTTCCATACTTTCCCCCAGAACCTGGGTGAGATACAATTCGGCGAATGAAGACTGACGATACCCTGACTCCTGTGGCGCTTCGAGGGAATGCGGTGATACGACCGCGGGAAATTTCTCCCGAGGCCCGTCTGCTCTTCTGGTTCCTGGTGATCCTGCTCCCGTTTCTCTTTCTGCGCTTCGCATTCCACGAGGTAATCAGGCGGGAAGAACGGGCGAATCTTCTGCTCGTGAAGCGGGAACTGATGAACGAGGTGGAAGAGACCGCGAGCCGCCTGAGACCGGAGCGGATGATCTCGGAAACCCTTCGGGAAATAGAAGTCAGGGCCGGCTTTCCACCGTTTGATGACGCCGGACGCTACCGATTTTCTCGCGATGCCCGGCTTCCCTTTGAAGCTGCTTCGCTCACCGAAACCCTGTGGCGGGATATCGAGCGAACCTTTGGCACGGCCCCGCTGTTCCTGTTCACGCTGGGTCCGGACGGCCGCGAATGTGACAGCCGCATGAACCCCGCGTATGTTACCCGGCTGGAGACGTTGCCCCGCCGACATGTCCAGGCCTGGCTCCACGGCCTTGCACGAACCCCGGGACGGGCCCTCTGGGATGAAACCAGGCCGCTGCCTTCCGAACGTGCCCGCTGGGAAGGCCGTGAGGGTATCGCCCGCCTTCGAAAGGAAATAAACCGTTTTATCAACTATTATTTCGGTATGTATGCTATTCCTTTCGGAAGCGACGGCCAGGCGTGGAGCTTTTTTACGCACCGCTTCGGGGGCGGTAAACTCGTGCTGTATCAACGCTTCGTCACCGCCCACGGGAAGCCCGACGCCCCCATTCTCGGAGGATATCTCGCCGGTTTCTTCGAACCCGGTGTACCTTTCGACAGGCTCGCGGGACTTGTGGCGGAAAGAGGTAACTCCGGGCGGTTCACTTACTCCTTCAGGCGCGGCAGGCGGCTGCAGGGGGTGCTTTTTACTCGAAACTCACGCGGGATCGCCGTCTGGAACCCCCTGCGGCGCGACCTCCTCCTGAATGTCTCCCGTCCTTCCGGCCGGCTCGATATCCCGCTCATCGGTGTCAGAGTCGGCTGGCAGGAGGTCCGGCATCCTGCCCGCAATTCGTTTCCTCTCATCGATGCCCTGCTGACGCTCGGCGGAGTTCTCACCCTGTGCCTCCTCCTGTTCGGCGATCGCTGGGAACTGGTCAGAAACCTCGACATCCGTGGAAAATTCGTCCTCGCGATGGGTCTGGCCATGTCGTTTCCACTCCTGACCTTCTGGACTGTTGCTACCGCTTTCTTCAGCTTTCATCAACGTCTCGAGATCAAGCGGGAACTGATCACCATGGCCGAACGCCTCGCTCTGTTCGAACATGGTCTGAAAAGCTACTCCCTGTCCCATCGAGTCAGGCTCCTCAAATGGCACCCTCTACTCGGTTCGATGGAGAATGCCCCCTTGCCGGAGGTTGCCCGCCTCCTGGACGTGATCCTGAAGAAGAACTCGCTCGATATGATCCATCTCATTCGCCGTGACGGCCGGCATGTGACCCGCACGCATACGCGAAAAGACGACCCATGGCGGACGTCGCAGATCGAGCAGGCGGTGACGGGCCCGTTCACGAGCCTGGGCTGGGCGATTCTCAAGTTTGTTCAAAGCGTCACGCCCGAGGCCGAAGCCCTCCTGAAAAAGAACTCAGGCATGGTCTCGGCGATCGCGCTGCTTGCAAACATAAACCACCGGGAAATCAACGGGATCCTGCTCCAGGAATTCAAGCCTCTTCAGATCGCATTTTCCGGGGACCGTGACGCCCAATACAGCATCGAGATCATCTCGGGCGCAGGGGCATCGGCTCATGTGCCCGTAGCAACGTTGTTCTCACGCGAGGTGTTCGTCAGTCTTGCGGAACGCTACATGCTCGGCCTGAAAAACCCGCTGGGGATCCTGAGCGACGAGCGATCCGCGTTCCAGACCCGGGCTGGCCTTTTTTCGCTGCCTTTTCTTCAGGGCGAACCGACGGATACACTGGGCGCCTGGCCGGTTTCAGCCAGGACTGACCCGCTTCTACGCTCCGTTGCCCGCCAGGCCCTCGACTCGGGGCGCGAGGGGACATGGAATATCCGGGAAAATGGTGTTCCCATGCTGTTCGCCGTCCGGAAGTTCCACCCACTTCCCTTCGTTGCCGTGGCAGCGGGCCATTGGCGGAGTAGTCTTCCGTGGTGGCAGTCGGAAACCGGATGGGCCCTGCTTCTGGCGGGGTATTCGTTCGGCATTCTCTTTCTGCAGGGAATGTTCCTTGCCGGCGTTTTCGCCCGACCCCTCAAACGGCTGACGGAAGCTGCCGCGAGAGTGGGGAAGGGTGAACTCGATTTCAGCCTCGATCTCGATACGGGAGACGAATTCGCCGTTCTGGGCCGCGAGTTCAGCCAGATGACACGAGGACTCAGGGAGCGGCAGCGTCTGACTCGGTTCGTTTCTGACGAGGCTGTCGAAGCCGCCCGTGACGATCGCATGCTCACGGGAGAAGCGGGAGGTGCGCGGGTATGCCGCAGTGTTCTGTTCGCCCATATCCGCGGATTCGCCTCGCTGGCGGAGCGGCACCCGCCCGAGGAGATCATGGCCCTCCTCAATCGCTACTTCGCGGAGATGGAGACCGCGATCGTCGACAACCGTGGAACGATCGATAAATATATAGGAGATGCTATCATGGCGGTTTTCCGCCCGCTCGAAGGCGAGCCCCACCAGGCGATCCGTGCAGCCCGCACGGCCGCGGCCATGAAACGCACCCTCGATGATCTCAACCGGGATCGTTCCCGGGAAGGAGCGTTTACCATCTCGATCGGCATCGGCATCGCCACCGGTGAGATGATCGCGGGTTGGATTGGTTCCGAGGACGGCCGTCAGTCTCTGACCGTGATCGGGGATACGGTCAACCTCGCAGCCCGCATCGAATCACGCTCCGAACTGGCGGAACAAAGCGGCATCGCCGTCTGCCGTGAGACAGCGGATGCATGCAGGGAAACGCTCGCCGTAGCGCCCATCGGGGCGATTCACGTCAAGGGGAAAGAGCTGCCGGTGGAACTGTTCGAATTGATGCCGGGGGGCGGATCATGACAAAGACGTTACGCCATCCCAGGGCGAACGGCCTTTCCCGATGGCTTTTTCTGAAGATAACCGGTCTGTGGCTGTTTCTCGTGGCCATTCCCCTCGGAGTGTTCCATGCCGCCTGGGTTGGTGAGTTCGAGCGCGAAACGGAGGAACTGCTCCGACAAGGTCGTCAAGAATGCCTCATGGAACTGCGGTACTTCACCGGTGAGCTCGCGCCCGTCACGATCCTGCACAAACTGCTCGAGGTCAGGGATACCGATCCGTTTCATCCCGGCCGGAACCAGCCATGGATAGACCCGCTGGTGAAGCCCGACTTCATCAGAAAGGACACGGTTCGCGAGCTGCGGCGCGTCATGTATGAAAAAACCGGCATGCCCCCTGCCTACATCCTGCTCATGGGGGGTGATGCCCACGCGGGCTACCTGGCGCCACCTTTCAGGGGCAGAGTCGCGGACGGTGAGCTGCGATCCGCCATGAGAGAGTATTATCTGATCACCCAGGCCCGATTTAATTCTGAGTTTCACAAGGAACCACAGCCGGATCCGTCGGCGAAATTCGGGCCGTCGGATACCATTCTGCGCCGGCTCATGGATGTCCCCGGGCCGATGGAAGAACAGATTTGCCGCGGATTCAACGCCTACTCGCTTGCGGCTCAGTGTCCATGCCTCATCATCAATCTTCCGGTTTTTTCCCGCGAGTCGGGGCGGATGATCGCGCTGATCCAGGCAGCGTTTCTTGAGAAAGACATGCACCTGGAGGGAATTCTTCGCCGCTTGTGTCGCGCCGTCGTCACGCCTGGCCTGAAACGGAACTATACCTTTCTCTATCCAACGAATTACCCACGTTTCGTCCGCCGAAACGGAGACCTTGTGCTTCATGACCTGGCGCCTGGGAAAATACTGAACATGACCCGCTGGAATCCGCGCCTGGCTGAACTCGTCGGCAAGGGGCGCCTGCCGATCCTGGAAATCCGGAAGAGTGCGTCCGCCGTGAGCGTTCTTACACCCGGCCGTCGGGCAGCGTTCAACGCTATCTTCGCCTGTGTTTCGATCTTCGGCCTTCTGGCGCTGACGGCCTTGGCGACGAGAGAGGCCCCGCTCTCGCTCGGCCTCAGAGCGAAGGTCGCTCTCGGATTCCTCGTCGGAGTGCTGATGCCGATGGCCGGCATTGGCTGGATGGGCTCATCGTATCTGCGCTCGGAAACCGAGTTGAAAGGTGAGGAAACCCTGGACGAGATGGTTCTCGAACTCGAACATCTCGACCGCTTCATGCGCGCATCGGCCCTTCGGCAGGAAAAGCTCATCACCGGCCTCGGTCGCATCCTGTCCTCGAAAACGCGAAGTATCGAGGAAGGAAAAACATGGGTGAAGACCCTGCTCGACCGCAATCTCCTGAAGGGAATCCATGTGTTCCATCGGGACGGCACCGACAGGTTCATCTGGGCCGGCGGTCGCGCAGCTCTGATGAACCGGACCGGGGAACTCCTCCGTGCCCCACTCGCCGAAACGATGCTGGCTCTCGGCGCGTTCGCGCATCTCGAAAAGAAAGCCCTGGAGAAAATACAGAATACTGTTTTAATCGGGTTTTCCGTGCTGGAGAAACATTTCGATATGCAGTATTTCGGCAGACTGTTCGCCGGTGCCGGCCAGTTTTTCGAAAGTCCCGTCTCGGGAACATTCCAGCAGATGATCGCTCTTCTCCCTGGCCTCCCAAAAAAGAATCCCGAGACAGCGGGCATTGCCATCGTCGATCTCGTCTACGTCTATGCCCCATTTTTTCGATACCTGGAAAAGCGGCCACATCTTCTGCATCGCGTGAAGAACGGATTCGAGATCCATTATCACATCTACCGGATCCCAACGATCACGGATGAAACGCTTGCTACCAGCTGGCCGACGGCTACCATCCCGTTTTTCGAGCTTGCCGAACGGCGAAAATCGACGGCAAACGTGTTTTTGGCCACCCGCACCAACGCGAGGCAGAACAACCTGAAGGGAAAAGCTCCTCATCTGGCCGCAAGCCGGATCGTGGGCATGGGAGGGTATCTTGCTCTTGCCTATGCGGTGCCGCAGCCCGATCGAAAGGCCGGCTTCACCCCGGCTCACGCTCTGCTCGGCATCGCGGTTGCGCTCCTGCTCGCCGTTCTCATCTCGAGGGCGACGACCCTGTTTTTGACGCGGCCGATGGGACCGTTTTTGGCCGCTCTCCAGGCCACCTCACGTGGGGATCTCACCTGGCGGATCCAGCTGGAGAGCCGAGACGAGTTCGGTGCGCTCGGTGACTCTCTCAACCACATGGTGACAGGCCTGCGCGAAAAGGAACGCATGAGCCGCCTTGTTTCAGAAGACGTCCTCGCGGCCGTCGCGCGCGACGATGAAAGTGGCATCAAGCCGGGTGGTGAGCGCGTCGAAGCGACGGTGTTGTTTTCAGATATCAGAAGCTTTACAACGATCTCCGAGAATCACCCCCCCGAGCAGGTCGTCTTGATGCTCAATGGGTATTTCACCCGGATGGCCCGCTGCATCAAGGAACAGCACGGCGTTCTCGACAAGTTCATCGGCGACGCCGTCCAAGCGGTCTTCTACCCCCTGGAGGGAACGGAGCCGCCTTCCGTCCGTGCCTGTTTGGCTGCTCTCGAGATGCGGCGCGCCCTCGCGGCCTTCAACCGTGAGCGCGAGAGCCGAGGCCTGTTCGCGATCCAGACGGGCATAGGCCTTGCGAGCGGTCAGGTCGTTTCCGGCTGCGTCGGCTCTTCGCGCGGCAGGCTCGATTTCACGGTGGTCGGTCGGACGGTCCAGATCGCCGCGAAACTCGAAACCGAAAGCAAGAAGGCTCGCACGACCGGCATCATGATCGAGCCAGTCACGATTCGGTCGGCTGCGTCGAAGATCCGGTTTGGCTATCTCGACCGGATGGAGCTGGAAAGCGGCACGCGATCGGTTCCCGTCTACGAACTGTTGGGCCTGAGAGAGGAAAAACCGGAAATACCAGATGTTGGCTGATCCAGGTTTCCGAATGGATGACGCCGAACGAGAGCGAAAGCTCGCGGGATACGTCGTCGAAAATAGGTGTGATACTCCATCTCTGCCTTTTCGGTGGCGGCGTTCTTGAACGACAGGATTCGGGCCATTCATTTCTTCGGCGATGAGATGGGGGGAAATGCGGTCAGTGTCGGATGAACGACCATGGGGCCGGGACCCGACCCCCCGGGGAATCAGCTGTACGCGGCGAACCACCATAGCCCGGCAATGGCGAGAACGACGGCTGCCGCTGCGAGGATGGTGAAGGAGTGTCCTGCGAAGCCTGTCTCTCGGGCCTGGACTTCCATGAACTGCGGCGAAACGGTTGAGCCGGGCATCTGGTCCTTTTCGCCGTAGAGATTTTTTGTGCTCGAGGCGGTGACCTTCTTGAACGTGTAGGCTGGCGGGGCTTCGGGAACCTTCGATGTGGCTGCTGCGGGCTTTCTGGCGACGACGGCCATCAGGGTGGCGATATCCGGGGCGAGAAGTGGGATTGCGCCGGCGATCACGGCGTCCCATAGGTCCTGGGAGCCGGGGAGGATGACGCCGTTCACATCGTGGGTGCAGTTGTAAAGGATGGCAAATCCTTCGCGGGTCGGATTGGTCGCGAGAATGAACGCTGCCTGGGTGCGCAATTCCGCGTTCTTTTCCGTCGGAAGGTATTCCAGCAGCAGCGTCTGGACCGAAGCGAAATCGATCGTCGCGAGAAGAGAGAGGCTGTTTTTGCGTGCCTTCGCCTGGGGCGACTTCAGCATGCTCGTCAGATACTGGAATGCGCTGGTCCTGTCTGAGATGATATATAACTCGAGCGCGGCGGTCTTGATTCGAACATCATCCTGGCGCAGAAAATTTGGTATTTCGTATGCTATACAAGGAAGATCGAATCGGCCGATCGTTCGCAATGCAGCTGCGACGACACCGGGGTCCTCGTGCTTGAGATGTGTGAACATCGGCTTGGGATCCCACCGCACGCCGTGAGTGAAAATCCGGTCGAACAGGTGGAGGAGGACCGACCGGTCGAGTTTCGCGAGTAGGAGCGTGCCGACCGTTTCGCGTAGTTCGATGAACGAATCCTGGTCGCGGATCGCCGAAAGGTGCCTTCGCTGACTCTTCGGGTCGAGGTCGTAAAACGAGCCGTCCCGAACGATCCGCCGGAGAGCTTCGACCGAATACTCATCCTGGGTTTTCCCGAGAACCTGCTGGAGCAGTTCCCTGATCTCTTCGACCGTTTCACGCATGTGAAGCTGTTCGAGAGCTTCACGCACACTCGGCATGTCGAGCCCCTGCACGAGAACCCTGACGGCTGCGAACCGTGTCTCCGGATCTTCGTGGGTGAGATCGTTGAGCGCGATCCTGCATGTTGTCTGCAGTTTGCGCTTTCTGAGAGCCTCTTTCAGCTTCTCGAGATACTGATCGATCGATTCTTCGAGAATGCCCGACGCCTTGATAGCCGCGATCAACTGCTTGATGACCAGCTGAAGAATATGCGCGCGGGTGCCGTGAAGCCCGGCAAAAATGTCATACAGCTTGAGCGGAAGATCCGGCGATGGGTTCATCGCGACGGCCGATCCGGCCAGCGACAGGAGGAGGGGGACGGGTTCTGCGGCGAGATAGGCGAGATACAGAGCCTCGCTTTCGCTGAAGGGGATCAGGAGGAGCTCGCGAAGGCCGCGCTGCCTGATCAGCGGGTCGCGTGCCGAAAGCATCGATCGCAGATACGTCTGGGCTTCGGCCGGGTCGAAGCTCCGAAGCTTCCGGATTGTGTGGAGGCGGATTTCGATATCATCGGAGGCCAAGAACCCGGCGGCCCGCTCCTTGAAACGGTCGAGATCCTGGGTGTGAAGAAGGTCGATGGTCGCCTTGATGACGGTGGGCGATGGATGGTCGGCGAACGCCGATGCAAGGCCGGCATCCTGCTGCGTTCCAAACTTGGCGAGAAGGGTGAGACCGATGGCGAGAACCTCGCTGTTATCTTCGCTGAGGACATGGGCCCGCCAGGTGTCGAGGATTTCCGGGGCTGGCGGCTTGCGGAGCGAAAGTTGGACGGTGCGCCTGAGGGTGTCTTCGCCGACCTCGAGAAGCGCTTTCGTGCGTTCGGGCGTCAGCTCGACCTTCTCGATCTTGTGATCGAAACGTTTCTTGTTGAGCGCAGCCAACAGCTGTTTCGCACGGTAACTGCACTCTTCCGATGTTTCATCTGCGGCTATTCGCTCGATGTCGTCGGAAAAGTCGGTTTCGAGCCCCTGGAAAGCGATCTCGTCGAGCGCAAGGAGCCGTTCCATCGGATGCTCCGATGAGAGCGCGAGAGATATCCAGGCGCCCGGATCGAGTATTTCCGGAAGCGCCGGCGCCTCCTGCGGTTTTTGGTCCGTGGTCGTCATGCCCGATGCAATCCTCTCTGAGTGGAACGGTACAGGGTGACATCCAATTCTATCACGGTCACACGTGGTGGAAAGGGACGTTGTATAATACACCTCGCGGAAAAAACATGAACGGGAGAAGAGACTTCCATGGAACAGATTCGCGAAGCCGTGAAAAACGACTGGTCGAGCCGTGAGGCGGCAGATGCCCTGAAAGCCTTCGGATCGGGCGAACGCGGTCTCTCGCGATCCGAGGCGGAAGCGCGGTTCGCGGCGTTCGGTCCGAACGAGATCGCCCAGGGAAAGCCGACTCCCTGGTATGTGCTGCTCGGCCGCCAGTTCACGAACCCGCTGATCTACATCCTTCTCGCTGCCGCTCTCGTGACGGGGCTCGTCGGCCACCTGAGCGACGTCACCATCATCCTGTTCGTTCTCGTCGTGAACGCCGGCATCGGCTATTACCAGGAAAGCAAGGCCGAGCGCGCGATCAACAACATCAAGGGCATGTCGGCCCCGCATTGCCGGGTGCGGCGCGATGGCGACGTGATCGACGTGACTGCGGTCGAGCTCGTGCCAGGCGACGTCGTGCTGCTCGAGGAAGGCGACCGCGTGCCCGCAGACGGCCGGCTCGTTGCGACGACGCGGCTTCGTATAGAAGAAGCTATATTCACTGGTGAGACGATCGCTGCCGAAAAACAGGCAGCGAAACTCGAAGCGGCCGCCGTTCTGGCGGATAAGACGAACATGATCTTCATGGGTACCCACGTGACGGCGGGCCGCGGCGAGGCGGTTGTCACCGGGACCGGCATGGCGACCGAACTCGGAAAGATTGCCGGTCTCGTACAGACGGCCGACGAAGTCCAGACGCCACTGACGAGAAAGCTGGAAACGTTCAGTTCCCTCATTGCGCGCGGTGTTCTCGGTATTTGCGCCGTGATTTTCGTCAGCAGTTACCTCGTCCACAAACAGAGCTTCACGGATGTTCTTCTCAACGCGATTGCGCTCGCCGTTTCAGCCATTCCCGAGGGCCTGCCGATCGTCGTCACGCTGGTACTTGCAATCGGCGTCCGCCGCATGGCTCAACACAACGCCCTGATCCGCAAACTTCCAACCGTCGAAACGCTCGGCTCGGCGACCGTCATCTGCACGGATAAAACCGGCACTCTGACGAGGAACCAGATGGTCGTGACCAGGGTCTACACCTGTGACCAGGAATATGAGGTCACCGGCGAAGGCTATGCCGCGGATGGAAAGATCACCGCGCTGAAAGGCGACTATTCAGCCGAGTCGCTGGCCTCCTTCGCGGAAACGGCCGTGTTGTGCAACAACGCTTCCCTACGCCAGGAGCCTGATGGCGCCTGGATCATGGTTGGCGATGGCACCGAAGGCGCGCTGATGACGCTGGCAGGCAAGCTGGACCGTTCCCTGCTCACCCTGCGCGAACGGTATCCGCGCCAGGGCGAACTGCCGTTCGACAGCAAGATCAAATACATGGTCGCCGTCCACGGTGGCCGGTCGGGGATGAAAGCCCACCTCAAGGGCTCGCTCGAGGCCGTTCTTGCCCGTTGTACCCACATCGCCGGCCGGGCCGGGGAGCGGCCGCTGTCCGACGCCGATCGCGATCTCATCCTGAAGATGAATCTCGGGTATGCCGACGAGGCGCTTCGTGTGCTGGGTTTCGCCGTTCGCAACTTGCAGGCAGGAACCGACCCGACGGCTTTCTGTGAGGACGAGCAGGCGGGGTATACATTCGTCGGTCTCGTGGGCATGATGGATCTGCCGCGCCCCGAGGCGATCGACGCC
>JAGOCE010000485.1 GCA_017998915.1 Candidatus Ozemibacteraceae bacterium | reverse complement strand
CGGAAATGTGCGAAATCATGATGGTGACCCCCGCCAACATCACGGGCATGATCTCCCGCCTGAAAAAACTCGGGCTCGTCGAGCGGCGGCGCCTGAGCAGCGACAGGCGCTGTCTGAAAATCGATCTCTCCCCGCAGGGCCGGGAAAAGATCGTAAGCCTTATCCCCATCTGGCAGAAATCGGCCGACTCGTGTTTCTCACGGTTCCCGGCCGGCCAGCGGCGCGCGCTCATCGACCTTCTCGAGACGTTCCGCGAATCCGTCATCGCATCATCCCATGCAACCGCCCACTCAGGAGGGGACGAATGACACACTCATCTCACAAACGGTCCATCCATGCGTTTTTCCTGCTTTTTCTCGCCACCGGCGCGCTCGTGCGGGCCGAAGACGCGCCCCCTGGAACTCCGAACCACCAGCATCCCGCATCGATGACCATTCCGATGGAAGCAGTCGAGACGGGGCACGGCGCATTCGTCGCGATTCCGCCCGAACTCACGCTCGAGGACTGCCTGAAGCTCGCCGCCGGGAACAACCGCACCGTTCTCGCCAGTCGCGCACGCACATCGGCGGGACGCGCGAAGGCGAACCAGGTGTTTCGCACCCAGTTGCCGAACGCCAGTGTGTCGGCCCAGGACACGAAATACCGGGAACCCACCTCCCCCACCCTCAGCGACCGACAGGATGCGCAGCGGTTGTCCCTGACCGAGACATTCCAGCCGTTCGGCCGATAACGCTCCCAGAGCAGGGCGGCGAATGCCTCGGTCGACGCGGCCGTCGCCGACGAACGACGCACCCTGGTCGATGTTTCGTTCCAGGTATCGAAGGCCTTTTACGACATGGTTCTCGCCGATGACCTGATCCGGGTCGCCTCGGATTCGGTCGACCAGCGGCAGAAGCATCGCGACCACACGCAGCGGCTCGTCGACGCGGGAACGGCGCCCCGGTTCGACCTCCTTCGGGCGGAGGTCCAGTTGTCGGCGGCCCGCCCCGCCCTGATCAAAGCAGTTCACAGCCGGTCGACGGCTCTCGCCGACCTCCTTCACCTGCTCGGCCTCGATCCGTCGGCGCAGCCCGCCGTCGTCGGTTCGTTCCCGGCCGAGTTCCCGCCGCTCCCGCTCGATGAAGAACGGGCGATCCAGCTCGCCTGTGAACAGCGGCCCGATCTCGCTGCCGCCATGGCCTCTGAAGAAGCCGCCCGCCACCAGGTCAATGTCGCCCGCCAGGCGCTCCAGCCCAGCGTCCAGCTGAACGGCACCTACGAGCGCACCCGCGGGGCGCGAGCTCCGATCGGCAGCTACCGTGACAACTGGCTGACAACCGTCGGACTCATCTACCCGGTGTTCGACTCCGGCCTGTCGCAAGCACAGCGGGATGAAGCGAAAGCAGCCTACGAACAGGCCAGGCTCAGCACCGAGAATATCCTTTCCACCCTCCGTGTCGATATCCGCAAGGCCATCGCCGGTGTGAAGGAGGCCGAAGAGGTGTTCGCCTCCCAGGAGAAGAACGTCGAGCAGGCACAGGAAGCGCTCAGCATTGCGCAGGTTGCCTACGATACCGGTGCCAAAACGGCCCTCGACGTTCTCGACTCGGAAGTCGCCCTCACCCAGGCGCGCACCCTTCGAGCTCAGGCCCTTCACCAGCGCGCCGTCGCGATGGCTCAGCTGACCCGCGCCATCGGCCTCCTGCCGGAACCACTCCGGAACGCCGCTCGTTGACCCAGGTCCACGGCGAGTTACTATATATTTAGGAATATTATGAACAGTCACACTTCCAGCAGAACCTTGATCCCTGCAGTTGCTGCTCTGATCCTGTTTCCCCTTGCATCTCCGGCGTTGCCGCCCACACCCGATCCCGGCAAGGCGGCACCAGTCACGGCGTCCGTCGCATCCGCTTCGGCGCACCATCAGGAAGCCGGTTCCCTGACGACCATGGGCGAGCTGATCGGAGAAGTCGGGCCGATGCGCAAGGTCGCCCTCGCGTTCAAGGTGAGCGGGCGGATCGAGCAGGTTCCCCTGTTCGCCGGAGACGCGGCGACGGCGGCCGCGCCGATCGCCACGCTCGAGCCGCGCGATTTCGAACTGTCGGTAGAACAGGCCGCCGCGGCTCTCGAAGCCGGCCGAGCCCGCCTCCGCCAGCTCGAGACGGGCTCCCGCCCCGAGGAAAAGCGCACGGCAGACGAGAATCTGAAGCAATCCCAGGCCAACTGGGAGAACGCGAAAGCGGACCTGGCGAGAAACGCCGACCTGTTCAAGGCCGGGGCGCTGTCGAAGCAGGCTCTCGACGCCGCCGAGGCGAAGGCCAAGGTGACCGAGGCCCAGTATCTCGCCCTGCGCGCCCAGAAATCGCTCGTCGACCAGGGGCCACGCCTCGAGGAGAAAGACGTCGCCCGCGCCACGATTCGCCAGCAGGAAGCCGCGCTCCAGCTCGCGAAACAGCAACTCGAATACGCAACGCTTCGCGCACCGTTCGCCGGCGTCGTCGCCCAGCGCCACCTCGATGAGGGCTCCTACGTCACCCCCGCCGCGCCGGTCTTCACGTTCATGCAGGTCGATCCCGTCAAACTCAACGTCGAGTGTCCCGAACGCTTCGTCCCGGCCCTGTCGGCCGGACTGCAGGCCGTTGTGACCGTCGACGCCCTTCCCGGGCGACAGTTCACCGGCACCCTCGAGCGCACGCCCGCCGAGATCGATTCGAAGACCCGGTCCGCAAACGCCGAAATCATCGTTTCCAATCCAGAAGGCATCCTCAAGCCGGGCATGTT
>JAGOCE010000484.1 GCA_017998915.1 Candidatus Ozemibacteraceae bacterium | reverse complement strand
CCCTACGCTCGTACGAATTTAACGACGGCTTCGACGTGGTGGGTGCGGGGATAGAGGTCGATGCCGGCGACTTCGACGATCCGGTAACCGGCTTTCACAAGCGCGAGCGCGTCACGGCGCAGAGATTCCATATCGCATGCGACATAGACAATCGCCGCGGGCCTGAGCTTCGCAACGGTGGCGGCGATCGTGGGCATCCCGGTGCGGGGCGGATCGACGACGAGGACGTCGGGTTCCGGCGTGAGTTTTCCGAGTTCCTTCATCGCGTCGCCCTCGACGAGGGTGATGCGATCGCCGCATTTCGACCTCTGGCGATTCCGGATCGCCATGCGAACGGCGCCCGGGTGCGACTCGACGGCTTCGACCGACGCGCCGGCGGCTGCCAGGGGAATCGTGAAGTTCCCGGCGCCGGCGAAGCCCTCGACGATGCGCATTCCTTCGGCGGCGGTCGAGAGGCGCACCACTTCGCGCACGAGATGCTTGTTCTGGAACACGTTCCCCTGGCTGAAGAAGCCGGGCTCGGTGAAGAACGGCCCACCCTCGACGCCGTGGGCAAGAAGGCCGGCGACCGAGACGTCCTCGAGCACGCCTTCGACACCCTTGTCGGGCCGACCGTAGCTGAGCCCGGCGAGGTCAGCCCCGCGGATCAGCTTCCAGAGTTCTGGCCTGACGCGGCCCGGCGATGCGCCAGCACCGAGCGTGAGATGGCCGGTGACGGTTTCGGGCCCGGCGTTCGCCGCGGCCAGCACGAGGCCATCGACGCGGAAGGGCAGGGCGCCCAGGGCCCGACGTGCCGCGACAAGCCGCTTCCCGAGTGGTTTCGTCAGGAGGGCGCACGAGGTGACGGGAACGATGCCTCCATGGGTTTCGTCCTCATGACCTTCGGCGGGCAGGAAGCCGGCGTCCTGCGACGCCCGGTGCCGGCCCTGGTGAATGCGAACACGGGGCATGTACCGGATCGTTTCGCCCTCGCGTGCGGCTGCAAACGGCGCCACGGTCGTCGTATCGAATCCGGGAATCCCTTCGAGGGCTGACGTCAGAATCTGCTGTTTTCCCTTGCGACGGCCTTTTTCCGATAGTTCCAGCCAGTCGCAGCCACCGCATGGCCCGTGAAAGGGACAGTCGGGCTTGATGCGGTCGGGCGAGGGCTTCGTCAGTTCCTGCGGTTCCCAGCTCGGGCGGCCCCGCGGGGCCGGTTCGCGCAGAAACTCGATCTCGTCGCCCGGAAACAGGCCGGGAACGGCAACCTCTTCGCCGTCGATCACCGCAACCCCGCGACCGCGGGCATCGAATCTCGATACGACGATGCGGCGCCGTTCTCCGGCCTGATCGGATGTCATTTCTTCACCGCCGGGGCCATCAGCCGCTCGTAATCCGGCATCGAGCCCAGCAGGGGGCGGGCATACTTCATGAACTCGTCGGTGACGTCGGTTCCCAGCGGGGCGATGAACTTGTCGGGCATGCCCTTGGTCTCCTTCGCGACCGTCTCGAGCGGCGTCAGGAAATACTCAACCGAGTAGTCGCCGGTGCGCCGAATCGCGACGGAGCCGTCGACCTCGTTCCAGATCGCGAACTGGGCGGCCTTTTCCCCGACTTCGCGTGCTTCGGCCTGGTCGACCTCGGAGACGATGCCGACGAAGCTGCGCTGCAGATAGCCGAAGGTGTCGGCGCGAACGCGCTTGATCTTCAGCTCCTTCTTGATCAGATCGGCAAGCAAATCGCCCAGCGCGCCGGTGCCTGAAAGCTGCACGTTGCCGTGCGCATCGGTCTCGGCGTTCTGCATGAGCTGGGTGATGACCGGCTTGTTGTCTTCGCCCAGAATGCCTTCGGAGACGGCGACGATGCACCGGCCGAACTTCTTGTAGACCTGTTCGACGTCCTTCACGAACGCTTCCTTGCGGAACTGGCGCTCGGGCAGGTAGATCAGGTGCGGGCCGTCGTCCTCGTATTTGCGGGCGAAAGCCGAGGCGGCGGTGAGGAAGCCGGCGTTGCGGCCCATGACGACGGCGATGTAGACGCCGGGCAGGGAGCGGTTGTCGAGGTTGGCGCCGGCGAAGGCAAGGGCGACGAACTTGGCCGCCGAGCCGTAGCCTGGGCAGTGGTCGGTCACGCGCAGATCGTTGTCGATCGTCTTGGGAATATGGATGCAGCGCAGCTCGTAGCCGGCGTTGCGGGCGTTGTCGTTCACGATGCGCACGGCGTCGGCCGAGTCGTTGCCGCCGCAGTAGAAGAAATAGCGCACGTTATGTTTCATGCACACCTTGAAGATCTTGGCGCAATACTCGGCATCCGGCTTGTCACGGGTCGAGAGCAGCGCCGAGCTGGGCGTACAGGCGATGCGCTCGAGGTTGTGCGTCGTGGCCTGGGTCAGATCGACGAAATTCTCCTCGATGATGCCCCTGACGCCGTGCAGGGCACCGTACACGCGCTGCACCTCGGGAAACTTCCGCGATTCGAGAACCGCTCCGACCAGACTCTGGTTGATGACGGCCGTGGGGCCGCCGCCCTGCGCGATCAGAACGTTTCCAACGAGCTTTGCCATCGTGTTTCTCCTCGTTCCTGTAGATGTTCCATCTCGAAATCGTGCTCCACTATGCACCAGCCCACGCTCCCCGGTCAAGCCCCGTCACTTTGACAACAGCCGTTCTCCCCAGGCAGACCGGCGGGGCAATGCACGTTTCATGCGATGTCGGTCGTATCGATCTCTACAAGCGGGGCTGATTCCGGGCCTTGCGAACCATGTAGGGGAAATGGTTATATGT
>JAGOCE010000088.1 GCA_017998915.1 Candidatus Ozemibacteraceae bacterium | reverse complement strand
GTCGAGGAGACAGCCGGTCACCTGGATCACGTTCGGCTCGGCCGGCGGAACAGGCCTTGCCGCGACAGCCGCCTGGTCATTCGAAACACGAGGTTCCACCGCGGGAGGTTCTGTCTGAGACATCGGCGCCTGCATGGCGGGAACAGGTGCTTCCGGTACTGGCACCGGCGCCTGCATGGCGGGCTGCATCACATCTTCGGTCATGTCACTGGGAACAGCAGCGATGCAAACGGGTTCGGCGTCGGGAATGAGAGGAGCCGGAGGACGGCTACCGGGAACATTCCTGGATGCGGACGCGCCTCCGTGAAGCTTTGCATAGAGTGCATTCAGGTGCGCCTCGAGCCGCTTTCGGGTATGTTCATCCGTTTCGTTCAGATGCAGGGAGGGAGCGGACGGCGCATCATCTTTCCCCGTTCCGCGCCGCTCACGGATAACCTCGTTCGTATTGCGCCGGACGGCCGCGAACCAGACATGTCCCTTCAGGGGAACGACGTCGGTCGGCGTCACCGACCACTCGGCAGCGGCGATATGAAGAAGGCCGCCCGATTTTCGCTCTTCCCACGGAATGACGCCTGATTCGGGCATCATGCGCCAGACACCGCCGGCCCAGCAGTATCGGAAGTCGCGCATCGACAATTCTCCAATCGCCGGCTTCAGGGAGACTCCGAGCCCGTCAGGCATCGACTCGATGACGGCAACATCCTGGCCATAGTAATCAATTATACTATTACCTATAGAACGAAGCTCCGTTCCCGAAAGCGGCTGGTCCGGCAAGAAGCGGTCTTCGCCGAACGATGAAAGGGCGCCGATCCCGCCGAGGCGGCTCAGCGCGTCGAACAGCCAATGTCCATCGACGATGTCGACAAACACCGGGCGGCGCTCGCGTTTCTTTGGCATGTTCCGCAGGCTCGCGCGGATGAACTCCTCGAGACGCCCCGCCGCGAGGGCTCCTTCTCCGCGATTCATCCGGCGTTCGGGCTGGAAGCGACCGTCGGCGAATCCCTGCATCAGCCCAGCGCCGAGAACGGCGACGACCATTTCATCCTGCTCGCCGGGGTAATCAGAGAACGGCGGCATGCGATACGAAGAGAACGTCTCCTGGTTCAGGAGGGGGCGGAGGATTTTGAGAACGCGCGCCCATTCCCGCACCACGTCGATCCGTGCCACGCTGCTGGCCGACTCGAGGGCCTGGTTTTCCCCGAAGAAACCGGCGATGGCGCCGACGAAAAACACGCCCAAAAAGACCAGGGGCCGCAGCCGGCTGGCATGCCCGTTCATCTTTGCCATGTCGCTGCTCCAACCGTTGCGGCTTCGAACGGATCTTCCGCCGCGTCCGCGAACCGCGCATCTGGTTCCGGATGCTTTCCGGCATCGACGAGGGTCGGCAGAAGCGTGGGATTGCTCCCCTTCTCAGACTCGCTTCCGACGACGTGAGGGCGCAGCAGGATGACCATCTCCGTCTCGTCCTGCTCGTTGTCGCGATACTCGATCGGCTTCACGAGCTTGCGCAGGAGGGGGATCTTGTGGATGATCGGAACGGGCTTCCGGGTCGTGCCCTTCTTGCGCCTGATCAGACCGCCGATGACGACGGTTTCGCTGCTCTTGACCCGGATGCGGGTCTTCACATTCCGCTTCGCGGTCCACGGATGGCCCTCGACGAGCTTCACCAGTTCGGTGAAGTCGGCGTTGACGTCCATCGTCACCTCGTTGTCGATGTGGATATGCGGTTTAATAGTAAGTTTTATACCAATATCGTAGGTCGACCAGTTGTCGGACGTGCGCGCGGCAAGGGTCGACGAAGCGAGCGGCAGGTATTCCGTGGAGGTATTCTTCACGGGGATCTGCTCGGAGATATCGATCGTAGCCTCTTCCTTGTCCATGCACCGGAGGGTCGGGTTCGCCAGGGTCTTCGCGTTCACGAGGGTGTTGTCGAACGAGAAGTCGGCCGGCAG
The DNA here is from genome assembly GCA_017998915.1 of Candidatus Ozemibacteraceae bacterium. GTDB lineage: Bacteria > Muiribacteriota > Ozemobacteria > Ozemobacterales > Ozemobacteraceae > MWAR01. Next base: position 10,695 of record JAGOCE010000088.1, on the reverse strand, counting down.
GGTGACGCTCGTCGGGGGCCGCGAGATGTCGGCCGCGGCGATCGATGTAGCCTGGAGTTTCAGCCCGAGCGTCGAGAGGTCCTGCCGTTTCAGTTCGAGCAGGCGCACCTGGATGATCGCCTGGCGCGTGCGCGGCCGGTCAAGGTTCTTCATCAGGGCGAGCGCCCGATCGACCGCATCCGTCGAGCCGGAGACGACGATCGTATCGGTCCGGTCGTCCTTCTGCATTTTCGGCGTGCCTTTTTCCCCGAGCGATTCCGTCGCGAGCTTGATCAGATCCTCGGGTTTCGTGTTGACCGGGCGATACAGCATGCGCTTGACGCTCTCGCCCGCGCGCGCGATCTTGCCTTCCAGCGCCTCGACGAAGCCGTGCACCTGCTCGACGGCCTCACGGTCGCCGATGACGACGAGGTTTCCGAGATCCTCCTCGAGCTTCACGCGCGCGAGCAGCTCAGAAGTGAACGACTTTTCGAGGAGGTTCTTGACCTTCTCGATGCCGTATTTCAACGGAAGCACCCGCACGGCGTTGCCCGCCGCAAGTCGAGAGGCGGCCAGTGTCTGGACGAGCAGCGTGTGGCTGTCGATTTCTCTCACCGTCAGTTCATTCAGTCTCAGAAGCGTTTCGAAAGCGCGCCGATACGTCATTCGCTGCAGCAGCGCATCGACGGGCTGATCCTTGAGCGCCCCAAGCGACTTGTCGAGCACGATGTTCAGTTCACCGATCTGGCCGAGCGCCCTCAGCACGTCTCCCAGGGCGAGACCACGAAGGTCGGCACCCTCGACGAGATCCTGATCGGAAAAGGCCAGCAGCGGGTTTCCAACCAGCGCGATCCAGATCTCCCCGTCCTCGATCGACAGGGTGCCGCCAAGTTTGGCCACGACGGTCATCATCGCCTCGATCGGGCTCGAGGCCACGGCCTGCACGTCGATGTACGAGTCGAACGCGTCGCGGAAATGCACGTTCATTCCGGCCTGTTTCGCCAGCTCCTTCAGCAGGTGCGAGGCCTGGACGCCCTTGAGATTCAGGTCGATCGGCGTCACGTCGATGTCTCGCGGCGCCTGGCCGGCACACCGATCGGAACCTGGCTGCCGCATCGCGACGGCTTCGGACGCCATGCCGGTCCCAGGCTCGAGCAGGGAATACGGCTGCGGAACCTTCTGCTTCGTCGACACGATCATCGAGTCCGTCGCCGCCCCCGAGGATCCGGCATGGAAGCTGATCTCGAGGGTGTCACCGAGCGCGCGAATGTGCGGCGTGGCAAGTTCCCGCAGGAAGAAGGTCGCCCGCACGACGGGCGGATCATTCGCGAGCTGCGTCAGCCGCACGAGGCGGGCCGGCCCGTCGGCGAAAGGCATCACCAGCGGGCTCATCGCGATCCGGCCGCCGAGAATGTCGATATAGGCGAGCGGCAGGCCGACCTCGCGGCGAAGCCGGCTCGACACGGTGCCGTCGAACGCGAGGAAGAAGCGGCCGGGGGCGGCGATTCCACCGCCCTGCTTCTGGGGCGGGGCGAAATCGAGCCGTTTGAAGTTGCTCGCCGAGACCGCCGAAATACCTGTGCCGCCCTGGAAAACGAAGATGACGGCACACGCCGCAAGAGCCGCAATCAGCGTTCTTGCCGCCGTCAGGATCGATGGATATTGTCGGTTGATCATTCTTCGAGTTCCCAGGAGTATCTTCGGCACAACGGGGGTATTTTCTGAGAGTGCACGAAGTGCCCCTCTTTGACGATAGAATACGTGTCGATCCATGAAATAAGCTTTAAGGAATGAGAGTATGGCGAAATTCATCACGACGACCCTGTTCCGCCGGACGCTCCAGTCCGTCCTCGAAGAACGGAAGAATCTTCCGGCCGAGTCGCTTGCCGAGTTCGTCAAGCTGGCCGAAAAAGAGCGGCTTCCCCTCGAAAAAATCCTGAGCCGCGAAAAAGCCATACCGGACAACGACATCTACTCGGCGCTCGCCGATGCGGCCGGGCTTCCCTTCGACAACCTGGCGACGTGGCAGCCCCCCGATTCGGTTCCGGCATCGATCCTGCCGATCTGCCAACGCGAAAACCTCCTTCCGCTGAAACTCCAGGAAGGCATCCTGACCGTCGCCACGGCCAACCCGGCCGGCACCGGCGCCATCGAGGGACTGCTGAGCGCGATGGGCGTGCGGCCGAAGTTCGTCGTCGCGCCGCCCGGCCCCATCAAGAAAAATATCGACAGCCTGCTGGCAATCGTCGAAAACGAGGATATGGCAAGCGGCCTGAGCGATCTGGCCGTTTCGCTCGACATCACCTCCGCGACCGTCGAGGAAAAGCCGGTCGCCGGCAGACAGCAGCAGGCCGCCCCGGTCGAGATCAGCGGCGGCTCCGACGCACCGGCCGTCATCCAGCTCGTCAACAAGACCCTCATTCTCGGCGTGCGCCAGGGTGCCAGCGACATCCACGTCGAAACGCTCGAGAAAGGCACGCGCGTGCGGTTCCGCCTCGACGGCGTTCTCCAGACGCGCCTCGAGCTGACCGGTCAGGCGGCCAACTCGTTCGTGTCGCGCATCATGGTCCTTGCCGGCCTCGACATCACCGAGCGCATCCTGCCGCAGGACGGCAGCTTCAAGGTCACCTACGAGGGCCGCACCGTCGAGTTTCGTATCGCCTCGATGCCCGGCCTGTATGGCCAGAACCTCACCCTGCGCCTGCTCTCGGGCCAGGAGCACCAGGTCATCACCCTCGAAGGCATGGGCCTTCGGCCCGACGAAACCGAGGTCATCAAGCGCGCCATAAAATTTCCGCATGGCATGATGCTCGTCTCAGGCCCGACGGGAAGCGGCAAATCGACGACGCTCTACGCCATCCTCGAAACGATGGCCAGCCCGGCCCTCAAGATGATCACCATCGAAGACCCGGTCGAACGCCGCATCGAGCAAGTCCAGCAGATCCAGGTCCGCATCAACCGGAACGATCCCGAACGTTCGCTGACCTTCGCCCGCGGCCTGCGCACCGTCCTGCGTCTCGACCCGGACATCATCATGGTCGGCGAAATCCGCGACCTCGAAACCGCCGAAATCGCCGTCCAGGCCAGCCTCACCGGCCACCTCGTCCTGTCCACGATCCACGCGAACTCGTCGATCGAGACCCTACGCCGCCTCAACAACATCGGCGTCGACTTTTTCCTGCTGATGGCCTCGCTCAATCTGGTCCTCGCCCAGCGCCTCGTGCGCCGGCTCTGCGCCGCCTGCCGCGTCCCGCGCGACCCGACCCCGGACGAGCTCAAACTGTTCCCGGCCGGCAGCAGGCCCGCCCAGATCTTCGAGGCGAAGGGCTGCAAGCGGTGCATGGGAACCGGCTACCAGGGCCGCATCGGCATGTTCGAATTCCTGCCGATCACCGACGAGATCCGCGACCACGTCCAGGAAGGCAAGCTCAGCGCCGGCCTTCCCGTGATCAAGCAGACCATCCTCCGCACCCTCCGCCAGTCGGGCATGCTGCTCATCAACGACGGCGTCATCGACTTCAACGAACTGGAGCGCGTCGTCGGCCCGTGTCACTGACCCGAACCATCACCGAGTGGCTCCTGTCCAGGGTCCAGCCCGACCTGATCGAGCTGGGCACCCGCTGGTTCAGGCTGCTGCGCGGCACCTGGGAGGACGGAACGTGGAAGATCAAGACCGCGGCCGCCGTTCCCGCCCCCCGGGGGATCATCTTCACCAGCTACCTGACGACGTGCCTCTTCAGCGAAGCAAGTATTGTTACAGCTATAAAATCACTGTACGGCGGCATCGTTCCACGCGAAACATACGCGGCCCTGATTCTGCCCGACCAGGCGTTTCACATCGGCACGCTCAACCTTTCGACCGTCATCATCAAGGCGAATCCCATCGCCGCCCTCGAGCGCGAGGTGCAGAACACGGCTCCCATGCCGCTTCGCGAGTATTTCCTGCGGTTCGAGGTCGGGATGCAGCACGGGAACCGCAGCCTGATCCCCTTCTGCGCCCTGTCCAAAGGAGTGACCGCCGAACTCGAACAGTTGTTCCAGGGAATCGGGATCCAGCTCATGTCGATCCAGCCATCGTTCATCGGCACGGCGGCCCTCTGGAAGCAGATCGACCAGAACCCCTCCCCCAACCCGCTCGCCCTGATGCACCTCGGCAACGAGGCGACGACGATCGGCATCGCCGGCAGTGCGGGGCTGAAGCGCATGCAACTGATCAATGTGGGCGTGAAGGACGCCGTGACCGGCCTCTCGAAATATACCGAGATGACGCCCGATGACGCCGAGACGGCGATCATGAAAGAGCTGATCCTGCTCGACGACCCGACGCAGGAGGCGCAGACCGAAATTCCCGCCTACAAGGCCCTCGAATCGACGTTCTCCACCTGGCTTCACAAGCTGTACGGCATCCTCCAGCTCCACGCCGCCGAGGTGCCGGCCGACATCACGTATCGGCAGATCGTCCTCTCGGGCGGCGGAGCGCTCTGGCGAAACTTCGACCGGCTCGTCGCCGACAACCTCGGCCTCTCGGTCACCCGATTCGAATCCGTCCTCGGAAGCCGCCTGACATCGGCGTTCGCAGGCATCGACGTGCGTGGCGGCCCCCAGGGCTTCATTCCTCTCCTCGGCCACCTGATGCTCCAGTCCTGGAAGCTCGACCGGCTCGATCGGATGGCATCGGCATGACCACCGCCTTCGAGTTTCTCCAGCGCGACTCCCGCCAGATCCATACCGGGCGGCGGGCTCCCATCGCCTTTCTCGTCTCGACGGTCGTGTTCGTCATCGTCGCCTGGTGGCTGAGCAGCTCCGCATCGAGCGCCCAGCGCGAGTATACCAGGCAGGCCGATGCTCTCAGGAAACGCCAGACCGAATTTGCGGGCCAGGCGACTGCCGTGCTGCCCTCCACCGCGCTGCTCGACGACCTCGAGATGCGCCTCGCCCGGCATAACGAGATGATGATCGGCCGCCAGGTGAGCTGGACGCGCCTCTTCTCCCTCCTCGAAGACGCGCTGCCGGCCGAGGCGATCATCGTCAAGATCGAAAACGCCCTGACAGGCGACGCCGTTTTCAACGCGGGCGACAGCAGCTTCAAGATGACGCTCGCCGTCGAGAACGCCGACGCCGTCAACACGCTCTACATGAACCTCTCGACCATGCGCGGCATCGAGGGCCTGAGCTTCACCCCCAAGGGCGATGTGACGACCCAGGGCAGAGCCTCCACGCTCGTCGAGGTCGTGTTCCAGTTCAGGGAAGGCGACTGAGCATGAAACGCGGAGATCGCGCCGTTCTGCTGCTCGTCTCGTCATGCGCGGGCATCACGCTGCTCCTCCTGATCGGGGTCCTGTGGTTCCCGAAGCTGCGCACCGATTACAATCAGGCCCGCGCCATCATGGCCAGGCTCCCGAACCAGCAGACGCTCGAATCCGAGGGCCAGGCCCTCGTCGGCAACCTCCAGAGCCGGAGCCAGCAGTTCGCCGCCGAAGTGGCGCGGATCGAAACCCTGCTGCAGAACGCCAGCTTCACCCCGCGAAGCGACAAGACGATGCCCGAATTCGTCGAAGAGCTCCAGAAGGCACTCGCGCATCCGGGCGTCACCGTGCTGGGCCTGTCATACCAGACCCGCATCGATGAAGGGGCGTTCACCACCCTCCCCTTCGAAGCCCGGTTCGAGTGCACCTATGCCGGTCTGCGCGCTCTGATGTATGCGCTCGAGATGCACCCCGCCGGTATCTTCATCGAACGCCTCGAGTTCCAGTCGTTCAACAACGACCGCCGGTGCCTCGCCTTCAAGGCGGCCTGCAAGGTGAGGTTCAGCCGTGAATAGCGAGTGGATGGAAAAGAACAAACGGGCGCTGGTCGGCCTCGCCATTTTCGCCATTCTCCTGTTGCTGAATTTCATCACGTATTCCCGCCGCGCGAAGCCCGCCGCCGCACCGATCGCCGTCACCGCCGTTCCCGGCACCCAGCCTGCCGGGACGTCCCCCGTGAGCCCGGCCGCGGCCGTGCCGACGGCTCCGGCGCCCCAGCCCGGAACCCCATCCCCCGCTCCGGTCTCGGCTGCAGCTCCTGCAGGCATTCCCGCGCCATCCACCGGCGCGGCCCCGGCAGCCCTTCCCGGGCAGCCGTTCGCGCCCGATCCGACCCAGCCCATCGGCCAGCTTCTCTCGGGAATTTCAAATACACTGACCGATATGGAAACCCGACTGGCGACGGTCCCGCTCCCGATCACGCGCGTCATCCTCCACGAATCGTTCGCCTCGACCACCCGCGACCTGTTCCATTGGCCGGGGTCCGAGATCGTCATCCCGCCGCCCCCGCTCCCGACGGGAACCGAACCGATCGTCCAGCCGGCCTCTCAGTCGGCGAAGATCGTGTATCTCGGCAGCATCACCCGCGGAACACGGAAGTTCGCTCTCGTGCGGGTCGATTCGCGGGCCTTCATGATCGAGAGCGGCGCCGGGCTTCCGTCGACCGAGTTCCTGATGAAGCAGGTCGCATCGCGGTCGATCGATCTCGAAGCACCGGACGGCAAAAGTCGGAATATTCCGCTGCATTCTTCCCAGTCGAGCAAGGTCGATGAAATCGTCGAACTGCTCAAGAACAAGCCTGACCGCACCCAGATGGAAATCCGCTGGTTCCCCCTGGAGGGCACGGCCTCCGGAACGGCGTCGCCGACGGCGGGTGCTGCGGGGCTGACATCGACGGGACGCCCGAGGTAGAATACGAGCCATGAAGAAATTCCGCGTCACGTACCGCACCATCAACGGCGAGAGCGAAACCCGGGACGTCTCGGCGCAGACCCCGGCCGAAGCGTCCGAGATGATCCGCATGCAGGGCGGCATTCCCGAAAAGGTCGCCGAAGCCCCCGAGGGGTTTTCGTTCGGGTTCGGCAAGCCGAAGGTGCCGCTCGGCGAGCTGTATCACTTCACCAAGCTGTTCGCGACGCTTGCCAAGGCCGGCGTGGCGATTCTCGAAACCCTCGACATGCTCGCCCAGCGCTCGACGCACCCGGCCATGACACTCGTGCTGAAGGCGATCGTCGACGACGTGAAAAGCGGCTCGGGGCTGGCCGCCGCGTTCAAGGCGCATCCGCACGTGTTCGATCCGACCTACCTCCACATGATCCAGGTCGGCGAGGAGTCCGGGGAGCTGCCCAAGGTGCTGTTCCGGCTCACCTCGCTGATCGAGAAGCAGATCGAGCTGCGCCGCATGATCAAGAAGGCCCTCACCTACCCGCTGCTCGTGCTGTCGCTGTCGATGCTCGTCACCTGGGCCATCCTGACCTACATCGTTCCCCGGTTCAAGGACATCTACTCGCGCTTCGGAAGCGACCTTCCCTGGGTCACGAAGATGACGATCTCGATCAGCGACGTGCTGACGCGCCACGCCCTGCCGATGGTCGCGCTGTTCGCGCTTCTCGCGTTCGGCTTCATGGCCCTGATCCGCACCCCGTCCGGCCGCCGCGCCTGGGACAGGTTTCTTCTGTCGCTGCCGCTTTTCGGGCCGATGTTCCACACCTACGAGATCGCCGGCTTCGCCAAGAGCTTCGCGATCCTTATCCACAGCGGCATCACCGTCAGTTCGTCGCTCACGATCATCACCCCCGCGATCGATCGGGCCCCGGTGCGTGATGCCGTCGAGAAGGCCGCCGAGGCGATCCGGGGCGGCACCTCGATGAGCGAGAGCTTCTATGCGCACGAACCGTGGCTGCCCGACCTTCTCAACCGCATGGTCATGGTCGGCGAAAAGACCGGCAACCTCCCCGAGATGCTCGAGCACGTCGCCGAGTATTACGAAGACGAGTTTCACTCGAACGTCGAGACGCTCGCCTCGCTGATCGAGCCGATGCTGATCGTCTTTCTGGGCGTCATCATCGGCGGCATCGTCATATCCCTCTATCTTCCGATTTTCGGGATGGCAAAGCTCATCGCGCGCCGCTGAACATGCAGATCTCGGAAATCAACCAGCTTCTCGCCGCGAACAACACAAAGCTCGCCGATTACGCCCTGAAGCAATGGTTGGAACTCTACCCCAACGATCCCGAGCCGCTCATGCTCGCCCTGCGCTCCGCCGACACCGGAACCGTCCGCAAAGCCCTCAAACTCGCGGTTGCGCATCATCCCAAGGCCTGCATCGCGACGATCGTCGAGCTGCTGAAGAACCCCGACCACATCATCCGGAGAGAGGTCGTGATGCGTCTCGATCCGGCGATGGGCCCCACGGCTGCGGCGGCGATCCGGAGCATCTTCACCTCGGACAATCCGGACACGCACCCCCATGTCATCGCGACGGCGGTTGTCGCCGTCGGTCGGTTCAGGCTGGAAGCCGAACTGATCACGCCGTTTCTCAAGCACAAGGACGACCGGGTTCGGGCGAACACCGTCCGGGGACTCGCCATGCTCGCCCCGCCCGATCTTCGCAAGCATCTCGAGCCGCGGCTGCACGACGCGTCGACGCGCGTCCAGAACGAGGCCATCAAGGCGCTCGCGCCGCTGATCACCGAGGCCGACATCGAGAATCTCATCCTGCGCCGCATCGCCTCGCCCGACGTCAAGATCCGGGCCGCCACGGCCGATCTGATCGGCAACCTGCCGCTGTCGCGGAAAGTCGCCCACCTCTGCACGATGCTCTCCGACACCGAGGCGCGCGTGATTTCGGTCGCCGCCCGCGTGCTCGCACAGCTCGGCGACTCGACCGGCATCCGGACGATCACGAACAAGTATTTCACGACGCCCGACGAGGAGGTCGCGAACGGGCTTTCGGAGATCATGGCCTCCATCCCGACCGAGAAGATCATTCCGCTCGCCGAGCGGTATCTCCCCGTCCAGGCCGCTCCCGAGCTGATCGTGCGGCGGACGTTGAACATCGCGTGCCAGTCGGCCGGCTGGGAGGGTTTCCTCCCCTGGATCATCGGCGCGGTCCAGCGTCACGAGCCCGACCTGCGAATCTCCGCGCTCACCATCATGTTGAAGCACGCCGATTTTTTCACGGCCCAGCTCGACGAGTTGATCAAGAATGTCGACCGCATCACCCAGCCGAAGGAGCGCGCGATGGCCGCTCTCCTGCGCTGGCGGGCCGGCCGGTTCGACGGGTTCGAGACGCTCAAAATCATGCTTTACGACCAGGCCTCGATCGAAAGCCGCCAGGCCGCCGCAAAACTTCTTCAGGGCGAATCGGGCATCCTGCCTCGTCAGATCCTCGCCGAGGCCGCCCGAGCCGGCATCCGGGAAGCCCTCGTCGACCCCCAGGAAGGCAAGGCCCTCATCACGACCTCGATCAAGCTCCCCATCTGAACGACGAACCACAGAGCCACCGAGACACGGAGACGATTCACCACAAAGGCACCAAGACACGAAGAAAGATTCAACAAGGAAGGCTTTGTGTTTTTGTGACTGGTATGTGGGTTTCACCTTGAGAACCGATCCCTCGCGAAAAAAGTTCGTTTCAGAACTTCGTTCTTATCTGCTCTTCATCAGGGTTACATCTGCCCTTCATCTGCGGATTCGATCCTGAAAACCGATATTTTTTCAACGGTTTTTTTGTGGTGAATAGAGAGTCAGTTGTTAGCCGGCAGAAATATAAATGATGCTATAGTAATATCTCTGTGATGTTCTCTGTGGCTCTGTGACTCTGTGGTGAATCGTTCTTCACCAGGCCTCGTAGGGGTAGCCGTTCAGGCCGGTGCCGAGGCCTTCGGAGCATCTGATGTCGGCGATGCCGCCGCCGCCCGGAACCGAGGTGTTGGTCCCGATCGTGTACGGCGCCGGGGGCGTCCAGGGATACCATTTCGTCTGGGTGGCCATGGCGTAGGTGATCGTCGCAATCTGCCAGTAGGGTTTCGGAGGCGACGTCGTCGAAACGGGGTTGTCGGGGAACCGGCGCAGGTACGGAAACCCCTCGGTATCCGTCGCGGTGAGAAGAACCCCCAGGTTCGCCGGAAGGGCGCCGTTGTTGAACGTCCGATACCGGTCGATTGCGCTTCGCATATCCAGCAGCGTCTGCCGCAGCCGCACTTCCCTGTCCCGCTGGTTGATCAGATCCCCGATCGAAACGGCGACGAGCGAAAGGATGACGATAATACTCGTCGCTACAATAAGTTCCACAAGCGAAAAACCGTATCGCAAGGAAACATTGCGATACGATAGGAGTTTATAATTATCAGTATGTAAACGTCGCAATATTACCGTTTGAACCAGACTCAGGGTTTTTATCAAAATCTAACTGCCGATTATCTTGCGCTTTAATTGTATTGGTAAGTGTGATTTGCCGGTTGCTGCCATTACCTGGGTTCGTAAAACCATTTGGAAGCGTGAATCTAAAGCGATATATCGTTGGCGATACCCGCTGTTTACTTGTTGAACTTCCTGCTCCACCAGTATTTATTGTTACTGCATTTACAGGCACAGTTGTGTCGTCGGTTTTTCTGCTGAAGACAACCTCAACTGTTGTAGCATTAACACCCTTCGCCGATGAAACAAAATACGGCGGCTTGTAGGTTTTAACAACATCATCCCCGGCAGCCTCACGAGCGGTTATTGCCGTTTCTTCAGTACCATTGATTCCGCTGCAAACAACCGTTCCCGGTTCAGGCCTGATAATGTAATCGGTTCCCCAAGGATCTTTTGGTGCTGTCTGCCCAGTATAGGTTCGAAAATCCGCCAGATATTTACCAATGAGAGGTAAAAAGTCTGTCGTGTTGTATAACTGAGGCTCTTGCAT
>JAGOCE010000087.1 GCA_017998915.1 Candidatus Ozemibacteraceae bacterium | reverse complement strand
GCCCTGCATTTTCTGCAGGATGTAGATCCAGGCGCCGATCAGCAGGATGAAGGGGAACCAGTTGATCAGCAGGTTCAGCCACCACGACATCTGCGCCGGCGGCTCGGCTTCGATCGTGACACCGCTGTCGCGGATGATCTGCATGATGCCCGGGTCGTCGGGGGCGACGGTCTGGAACTGCATCTGAACGGCGCCCTTCTCAGGCGACAGCAGGTTGGTGCTGACGGCTTGGCCGGTGATCTCGCGGTCGTTGATCTTGACGCTCATGACGCGCGGATTGGCTTTCTGGCCGAGCATCTTGAGAAACTCGGAGTATTTGATCTTCTCGACCTTTTTCGTGTTCGCGATGTTGGTGAACGCTGTCAGAAAGATGATCAGCAGCAGCACATACAGCGCGATCGTCTTCATTTTCGGGGCTTGTTCTTTCATGGGTGAATCCTGTGCAAAGATGCGATCGGTCGCAACGGCGACCGTAGATACTCCATGCTATCACAGAGAAGGGAAAGGGGCAAACGTCGGAACGCGCGTTTTCGCTAGAAAAGTTTGCTGGCGATCCGCTGTTGCTTCAGGGAAAGCCAGGCGAGCCATCCGTGCTTGCGCCGGCAGAGCTCCTCGAGGCGATCGAGGAATTGGACGGCGAAGGGTTTGCCCGGGGCGTTCCTGCGGCTTAGCTCGAGAAGCGGCAGATACGCCGACTGGCCGATCGCGTCGATGTGCTCGGCGATCTGGGCGAAGCCTTCCCCGTTGTGCCCGGCGAGATGTTCGAGCCAGAGGCCGAGAAGTCCGGGATCGCGGATGACGAGAATGGCCTTCCAGGCGTTGGTCTGCACCTCGGGACACGGGTCGTGGGCCAGGTCGTTGAGCAGGGCGATGCGTTCCTGGACGTCGATATGCTGGAGGACGAACGCCGCGGAAGCGCGCATCCATCGGCTCGAGTGGCCGGCCATTTCCCGGAGGGCGGCGGTGAGTGCCTTACGGTCGTGTGTCGACCAGAGCGCCTTGAGAACGTTCGCCCGGACGCGGTTGTCCTCGTCGCCCATCAGCGGAAGCAGCATACGGGTGGTCGTCGGCAGGCTGAGTCGCTCGACCAGCTCGACGGCGTTTGCCCGGACGCGGTTGTCGGAGTCGCCGAGCGCCGTTGCGATCAGGTCTGCGACGGGATCACCGGTCCGGGCCAGCCTTCCGAGGGCGGAGAGGATCGACGCTTTCAGCAGCGGGTGCGTCTGGGGGGTGAACCGTGAGGTCAGGAGGGGCAGGTTCGTCTGGTCTCCGAATTTCCCGAGAATTTCCGCTGCAAGGGCCGCCAGGTCGGGATTCGGGTGGTCGAGCAGGGGAACCACTTTCGAGCCGGCCGCCGCGTCTTCGAGCTCTCCGAGCGCCTTCAGGGTGGCGTAGACGACATCCTGGTCGGGGCTGGCGAGGTCGTTGAGAAGGCTGTCGATCGACTGTGGCGTCTGCGGCAGATGCGGCATGATGCGCCAGACGCGGATACTTTCGCGCTCGAGGGTCCGTACCCACGACGCGCTGTTGTAGAGCGTGTAAGCGTGGAACTCCCGCTCGGCTTTCTGCTGGGCGGTTTCGCGGTCGTCGGCTTCGACCGTATACTCGATCTTGAACCGCTTGGCCGGGTTCGCGGATTCGATATACGGAAGCACGACCTTGTACATAAGCTTGGCGCCGGTCTGGCTCATAACGTTCGCTTTCGATGCTATCACGAGTGATGAACCGCCACAAGCGTACACGATACGTTTGACACATTTGCATTTGGCTGGTAATCTTTCATATGTGACCGTTTGTTTGGTTGCGCTTCCGACGAGTTCGGGCGTCAGGGAGGTGAACGCGAGCCAGCCTTCGTTCTGAAGGGCTTCCGGCGACGGTGACGAGCGACAAATGTCTCGGCGGAGATCCGGGAGGATCGATGAGAGACGGCTCCGGGCCTGAAAAGGAGCGGAGTATGGGAATTACCGGTTGATTCTGGTGGAACTCCAAACCCCCAGGTTGACGATCCTCGGACCAATTCTTTAAGGAAGAAAGCCAAATGGAAGACAAGACCATCACCTGCCGCAACTGCGGAAAGCCCTTCACCTTCACCGTTTCCGAGCAGCAGTTCTACAAAGAGAGAGGATTCGAGCACGAGCCCGTTCGCTGCAAGGGTTGCCGCGACCAGCGCAAGACCACCCGCAGCGGCCCTCCCGGCTCAGGCCAGAAGCAGATGCACACTGTTCAGTGCTCCGAGTGCGGCCAGGAAACCCAGGTGCCGTTCAAGCCGACGGGTGAAAAGCCGGTCTACTGCCGCGACTGCTTCAACAAGCGCCGCTCCGGCTACTAATTCATAGAGACGATCCATCGGCGCCCGGCTTCGGCCGGGCGCCGATTTCTTCATTGGCGAGACGCAGCCTGTGCCGGTTCCGATGCTGTCGCCGACATTGTCTCCGTAGCGGTTCCGAGCGAGGCGAGGGCTTCCGCCATCAATTCTTCGTTCAGCCGGAGGGATTCGCCGGAGTCAGGAAAAGTGTTTTCGTCCCCTTCCCGGATCACCTCCGACCCGTTGATCTCGGCTTCGATCCGTTCACAGATTCGGCGGATCGCGCCGTCGTTTCCCTCGAACCGGTAGCGAAGCGCAAAACCGCGACCCGGCGCCTGCCGGCCGGGGTGTCGCGCGAAGGCGGCAGAATCGCCCGGCCTGGTAACGAGAAACCGCTCTCTTCGCGCCTCTTGAGCGAGGGTGCTAGGTGTTAATATAATCAATAATATAATAATTAATACTTTGTTCAAAGCTCGCGTTTCCCCGGTTTGCCGGTTCCATACCAGACCAGCAGATTATCCATGATCCTGTAATCGGCTTCCCCGTTGCGTTTCAGCGCCGACAGCAGCCCCGAGAGCGTGGCGCGGTGAAGGAAGTGTTCCCAGCCGGATTTCTGCAGCTTGAAGCTTCCGAAAAACTGCTTCGCGAGCCTATCATACGGCTGAGGCCCGGTCAGCAACCGCTTCACGAGTGCGAATGCATCCCGCACATGCCTGATGTTCTCGGCCAGTAGAATGTCGATGCGCGACTCCGGCGGAAAATGGCCGCCGACGAAGGTCGAAGCCGTGACGGCCTGCAGACGCTCGAGCGTGTTCAGATGCTCGAGAGGATCGTAGATGAACAGCAGCCGGTGCTTCTGAATGGTATGAAGCGGAAACAGGGCATCGCCAAGGAACGCGACGCCGTCGGCGACGAAGCCGAGCTGGCCGATGGAATGGCCGCCGAGTCTGAGGACTCCGATCGTCAGATCATCGAATTCGAGCGCATCCGATTCGATGATCTCGGCTTTGGACGGCTCCGCGACGATCAGTGAATTGATCAGTTCATCAGGAGGAGCGCCGCCATACAGGGCGATTGCCTGCATCAGCGGATTCGCGATGGCAGCTGCCTCGGAAGGGCTTGCCAGAACGCGACAGCCGGTCGCATCCTGAATATAGGCGTTCCCGCCGCAATGATCGGCATGTGCGTGGGTGTTCAGAATGACGGCGGGTTCCAGGCGATACGCCGAGAGCAGTTCCAGCACGCGTCGCGCCATCCGGCGATCGAGGCCGGAATCGACGAGGGCCACCCGGTCTCCGCCGAGCATGATGACCCCGATATTCACGGGGCCGGGGATGAGCCGAACCCGGCCGGTGAGGCCCTGGAGTTCCATGGGTGCGGGTCAGTTCGGGCCGGATCCGGCGTCCGGGGCTTTTCCGAGCTGCCCGTCTCCGATCACCACGACGCCGGTGTGACAGCCACTCAGCACCTCCACGGTGCAGTCTGGCGTGCCTGTGTAGCCGATGTTCGGGGCGATGATTTCGACGTAGAAGGGGTTTTCCCGGTAGGGGGAAAACTGGGCGCGATAAATCCAGGCGTTGACAGGTGCATGCCCGGCCACCGTCAGGCGGACGCGGACGAACTGAAACGTTTCGCCGCCCTTCACGACGCGGAATGCCGGATGCCAGGGAAGAGGCCGGGTGGTGAAGTCTGGAGTGATCACGACCAGTGGCTGTTCGAGAAGAATGTTGATCGTTCCGGGATAGCACACGCCGACTTCCGGAAAACACTCCCTGAAAAGCGGCATCTGCTCACGCAGGGTGTTCTGGCCTTCGCCGAGCCCCTTCTGGATTTTGCCCTTGATAGTCGGGATCATGTCATTCCTCCCTCGTCCGCCGGGATGCCTGTCGTCCTATGGACAGGATAATCCAAACCCCAAGGGAAGGGAAGAGGGAAAACTCGGACGTTGGATGGGAAGCCGGAATATGATATCCTGACGATCTTTCCGACACTTCACAGGAGCAGAACGACGTATGGACGAAGAAAAGGTTACCACCCCGACCCCGCCGGAAGCCGCCCGCAAGCGCAAGCTGTCGAAGCGCGAGCGCGAACTCGAGCGGGAGATGATGAAGGCGCGCATGACGCCCGACGATCTCGCCGCGGCGCATCGCAAGTTCATGATGATCATGTTCGGCCTTTTCGCCATTGTCCTGATCCTGATGCTCGTTTTCAACCAGCACGTCGAGTTCGCTTCCAGCGGCGGCATGTAAGCGCCGCGACAAGGAGAAATACGATGCCTCGCCATGATCAGCGCCGCCCCGACCAGTTGCGCCCGGTTTCGATCGAACCGGGATTCGTCAAATACCCCCACGGCTCCGCCCTCATCACCTGTGGAGATACCAAAGTGATCTGCACCGTCACGGTCGACGAAAAAGTGCCCTCCTTCGTCGAAGCGCGTTCAAAGCCCCAGGGCTGGATCACCGCCGAGTATGCACTGATGCCCGGCTGCGGCCTCTCCCGCAACGCCCGAGCCGGATACGGCACGACGACGGTCAAGGGCCGCGTGCATGAGATTCAGAGACTGATCGGAAGAGCCCTCCGCGCCGCCCTCGATCTCGAAAAGCTCGGTCCGCGCACCCTCCAGATCGACTGCGATGTTCTCCAGGCCGACGGCGGCACCAGGACAGCGTCCGTGACCGGCGCGATGGTCGCGCTCGAGATGGCCGTGAAAAAGCTGATGGCAGAGGGAAAAGTCACGGAAAATCCGATCGTGAATCGTCTTGCCGCCGTCAGCGTCGGCGTGTTCCAGGGCGAAGCCCTTCTCGATCTCGATTATTACGAGGATTCCCGCGCCGAAACCGATCTGAATCTCGTCATGACGAGAGCCGGCGGATATATCGAAGTCCAGGGAACAGCCGAGCACGGCGTGTTCGACCGTGCGCAGCTCGACGCCATGCTCAAGCTCGGCGAGCACGGCATCAGAGAACTGTTTGCCGCGCAGGACAAGGCGATCGCACGTTTCCCATGAAACTCTGGATAGCCACTGGGAACCGCCACAAGCTGCAGGAGATCGGCGCGATTCTCGGCTCGACCGTGAATCTCCGATGTCAGCTCGATCTTCCCGGCATGGGTGACGTGGCCGAAACGGGCCACACGTATCATGAAAATGCCGAAATCAAGGCAAAAGCCCTCTGGGAGCTGGTAAAAGAGCCTGTGTTCGCCGACGATTCGGGCCTGGAAGTCGATGCGCTCGGCGGAAGGCCTGGAATCCACTCTCAGCGCTATTCTGCGCCCAATCCGACGCATGAGAAAAATATCGACAAGCTCCTGAACGAGCTTGCCGACCTGCCCGAGGAAAAACGATCCGCAAGGTTCAGGTGCGTGGTCTGCTATATCGACGACGCAGGTTCCGCGACTTTCTTCGAGGGAACGCTCGAGGGCCGGATCGGCTTCGAGCGACGCGGAAAGGGAGGGTTCGGATTCGACCCCGTCTTCATGCTCCCGGAGCGCGGCTGCAGCGTCGCCGAATTATCCGAAGAGGAAAAAAACCGAATCAGCCACCGGGGAAGAGCCGTCGAAGCGCTGAAACGCCATTTGAACCTGCCCTGACACCAGACGCCGGAAGCACCCGGTTTCACTGACACAGCAGAACAGGCCCGACTCACGTAAGAGTCGGGCCTGTTCTGCTGTGTCTCGCGATTCTCAATCCTAAAATAGAATTATACTCTGTTAATATTGTTAATAAAATAATGATAATAATAATATTTAATTAATATTAAGATGATTTAGATAAATTGGGTGAGCATTTCTGAGTGCGAGAATGTGTTGCTTTCCCGAAGAATCGGCAGAAAGCGCGGCTGACGCGAGGGGCGGAGATCGGGTGACAAAGGATCTCAACGCGGAAACGGCCGGTGCGGAGCGATTGTTTATGAGAGCACGTTATTCCAAGCAGTGCCCACTTCCGTGGGAAGTTCGGCGGACTCGATCATTTCGGCGCAGATGCCTCGCAGATGCTCTGGAATAGCGGTTTCGCGTTCCAGGATATCGAGGGGAAGTTCCCAGTCGCGCGGGAATACGATGCCGCCGGGGCATTTCCAGGAGGTGAGGCTGCCGCGTTCCCAGACGAGGATGTGGTCCATGAACGCGATTCGGCCGGCCATCAGGCTTCCGTCGGGATTCACGGCCGAGATGACGTGTGTATTGTGGAGGCCCACATGGAGATAGACCCGGGAGCTCCGGAAACTCTGGGGCAGCTCCTCGAGCGGCGAGGGGATCTCTTCGAGCGATTGGCCGAGGAGGCGGGGGGCGAGGAACCTTGCGATCTCGTCGCTCCCGGCCGTGCCGGCCGCTTCCAACGTGCCGCCGATCATCTGAGCGGTGTGGTAGACGATTCGGACGTGGATTGGTATCACGTTGCCATCGAGTTCGAGGCGCCCGGTCAGCAGCTCTCCTCGTTTTCCAACGGTGCCGAGCTCCTCTTCGGGCGTCAGAAACCCAATGCCGCCGACGCTGAGGTTGGCGACGACGAGGTGGCTGCCTGGGTGCCCGTCGGGGGTGAAGCGTGGTGCCTGGTCGCCTGCGCGGATGATGTAGCGCTGATAGAGGCGCTTTTCCTCGCGAATCAGGTTCGCGAGCATCTGGTCGCGCGCTTCCAGCGGCAGGGCCGCGCACTCGAGGATCTTCCGGCCCATCCTGATTGCCCGGTGCGAGGGGACCTTGAAAAACACGACGGTCGACGGATCGACCCTGCCGAAGCCCGATTTGCCCTTGTCGGGGTGGAGTTTTCCTGTCTGGAATACCTGCGTTTCCTGGTTCCAGGTAATAATATATTCTAAAAAATAGTATTCCTCGCGGACGATCTCTCCGTCGAGGGTTTGCCAGAGGAAGATCTGCGTTCCCTCCTCGCCCTGGAACCACCGCATTCGGAGGCCGGGATCGAGGTGCTGGAGGCGCGAACCGTCGATCTCGGTCAGCGACGCGCCGATGATGCGGGGCTTGAGAAAGTCGCTGATGAGTCGCGAGGCCGCTGGTTTCAGGCCGACGAACGAACAGCCGAACACGGTGTCGAACCGATTGCAAATCTTGAGGCCCGTCGCGAATCGCACGTTGCCGAGCTGGATGTTGGCTTCGAGAGCCTGTCCGGGTGTAATACCGCCGTCCCCGGATGTGCCGGCCGGGACCTCGAACTTGATGCCGCCGTAACTGAGGTTCAGGACGGGAAACGGTCCCTGCTCGCCGAGCCATACGAGACCGTCCTCGAGGCCGATGCGCTGGAACCGGCGTCTCTCGCTTTGCGGCTGGACCGGCTCCGGCGCCGCTTCTTCCGAGGCCCTGCCGGTGATCCAGTTCAACAGATTTTTGAATACCATGCATCGTTTATACCAGATTTCCCCATACGATACCGGAAGAAATTCTTTGCCCCCTCGTCAGCCCTCTTGGGCGCATCGCGATGCGTCCCTACAAAACAATTGTCATGCCCGCGGCGGCGGATCGTGATCCGCCCGCGTTGCCCGGTGACGCATGATTCCCGTATCTCTTGTTCTCCGAGGAGTTTTTGATACAATAGGGTCGGAAAGAGGGGAAACCATGGACTTGATCAAAGAGCTGAGCGACCATATCCGGGCGCGGTATCCGATGCTATATCTGGTGACGAGCGAGGAAGGACGGGCCATGACGGCCCTGGCCGACGTCGCGAAGGCCACGCAGAAAACGATGTGGGTCTGGTCGGCATCCGACGGGCTTCTCGACCCGAAGGGCGCCGAGATCAAAGATGCGAAGGGTGAGCCGATCGTGAGCCCGCTCAAGGCGCTGCGGCACGCCCTGCGGTCGCAGGAGCGCGCCTTGTTCGTTTTCAAGGACCTCCACCTCTTCTTTGAAGACCCGTTGCCTGCCTACCTGAGCGACCCGCTCCAGGTGCGCCGCGTTCTTCGCGACATCGCCGTGGCGTTCCGGACGAGCTACAAGAGCCTGGTTCTGCTGTCGCCGATCCTGCGCGTGCCGCACGAGCTCGAAAAAGAGATCACGGTGTTCGATTTCCCGATTCCGACCCAGAAGGAGATCGCCGGTCTTCTCGACAACGTGATCGCCGAGGTGAAACGCATCCACGGCAGCAAGGTGAAGATCAGCCTCAGCGAGGACACCCGCGACCGCATCGTGAAGTCCGTCTCCGGCCTCACTCAGTCCGAGGTCGAGAACGTTTTCAACCGCGCGATCGTCAACGATCTGCAGTTTGACGAAACTGACGTCCCGTTCATCCTTTCGGAAAAAAAGCAGATCATCCGCAAGAGCGGCCTGCTCGAATACTACGAGGTCCAGGAAGAGCTGGCGAACGTCGGCGGCCTGGAGATCCTGAAAGACTGGCTGATCAAGCGCGGTGAGGCGTTCACGGCGCGCGCCCGTGAGTTCGGGTTGCCCGAGCCGAAGGGCATCCTGCTGCTCGGCGTCCAGGGTTGCGGCAAGAGCCTGATCTCGAAGTCGATCAGCTCGCTGTGGCGGCTTCCGCTGCTGCGGCTCGACGTCGGCCAGATTTTCGGGAAATACGTCGGCGAATCCGAAGAGAACCTGCGGCGCGCCATCCGCATGGCAGAGGCGCTTTCCCCGACGATCCTCTGGCTCGACGAGATCGAGAAGGCGTTCGCCGGCGTTTCGGGCGGAAGCGGCGACGGCGGCGTCAGCAGTCGCATTTTCGGCAGTTTCATCACCTGGCTGCAGGAAAAGACGGTGCCCGTATTCGTCATCGCTACCTCGAACAACATCCGCGACCTGCCCGCCGAACTGCTGCGCAAGGGCCGTTTCGACGAGATCTTCTTCGTCGACCTTCCCACCGACGAGGAGCGGCGCGCCATCTTCACGATCCATCTTTCCAAGCGGCGCCGCGACCCGGCGAAGTTCGACCTGGCCGAACTTGCGACCGTCAGCGAGGGGTTCTCCGGCGCGGAAATCGAGCAGGCCGTGATCAGCGCCATGTTCGATGCCTTCCATGCCGGCCGCGACCTCGAAACGGGCGACCTGCGCAAGGCGCTCACCGAAACCGTCCCGCTCGCCGTCACGATGCGCGAGCAGATCGCCGGCTTGCGCGACTGGGCCGCGACCCGCGCAAAGCGCGCCTCGATCGGAAAACCGCCCGCCGCCGGTGCCACCGGCCGCGCGAAGGCTTCCGGCCTGAATCTCTTTGCCGATCCCGGAGAAACACCCCGATGACGCCCGTGCTTCCCTTCAGACATGATTCCGATATCCTCGACCGGATCCGCAGACAGGGCGGGAGGACCTCGGAAGAGACGCAGTATCTGCAACTCGTGACCGTCGCGCTGGGCGGAACGAAGTTCGCCGTCGATGCGGTCGCGGTTGCCGAAGTGATGATGGCCCCTCCGCTGATCGCCGTCGGATCGACCGCTCCGTTGCTTGTCGGCGTCGTGAATATACGTGGAAATATTATACCGGTGTTCGACCCGCGTTCCCGGCTCGGCGTTGCCGCGAAACCCGAGAAAGTCGCCGGGGAAGACGACGAGGAACGGTTCCTCGTGCTTCGGGCTCCCGAAGGCTTGCTGGCGCTCTACGTCGACGACGTGACGTTGCGGCTTGCCGAAGGTCGCGTGCCGATGCGACCGCCGGAGGGAGTGACCATCACCCCCGGTTGCGCGCGGATCGCCGAGATCGGCGACGGGTTGCTGCCGATGCTGGAAATCGAAGTGCTTTTGAGCGCCGACGAACGCAAGGCGCTCGCCGACGTGAAAAATTCTTTTTGATATATCAAATCCACCGAGGAGAAGTTGAAGATGGACAAGTATCGATGCACTGTTTGCGGATACGAGTATGACCCGGCCGTGGGAGATCCGGACGGCGGTATCGCCCCCGGGACCCCGTTCGATAAGATCCCGGACTCCTGGGTCTGCCCGACCTGTGGCGTGGGCAAGGACCAGTTCGAAAAAATCTGATGCCTGACCCGTTCATGCGGGGCTTTCCGACGGCGGAAGGCCCCGCGTGTCCTTTCCCGGCGCCTCTTGATTCCGATATGACAATAGCCGGTTTTGCCTTCCCGTTCGTGCCGGGCCTGTCGGGACAAGAGAGGTGTTCGCCCCTTTGGCAGGTTCAGGACCAGCTTCAACAAGATCAGGGCGAACGGGGGACGTTCTGTGAAACTCGGGAAAACCGCTTGAAAAAGATTGCCGTAAGGCGCAGTATCGACGGAAAAGCGGCCGCATGACAGATATCGAGACAAGGAGTTATAGTATATGATACAGTATATAAATAACGTGATACGTACATTCGTCACTGCGTGCATGCTGTTCGCCTTTGCGAATCCCCTTTTCATCGCGGAAGCCGCCGACCTGACGGACTATCGGCACCCGATGCCCGGGGTCGAGATCCAGGTCTGGCGCGACCCGGCGGGCGTTCCCCATGTCGTGGCGAGCACGACGGAAGGCGCCTACTGGGGATTCGGCTACTGCATCGGCCAGGACCGGATGATGCAGATCGAGCTTCTGCGCCGCTCCTGCCGCGGCACGCTATCGGAACTGTTCGGCAAGGCGTTTCTCGACGCCGATATCCTCGCCCGCCGCGACCGGGTGCCGGAAGCGGAGCTGCTGGAAGGGTTCGAGCGTGCTCCGGACGAGTTCCGGGCCTCCGTCGAGGCGTTCACCGGCGGCTTGAACCGCGCCGTGGAGCAGATGCGCGGGCGCCGAATTCCCTCTGATCCCGCTCTTGCCGCCGCCGGCGTCGAAGCGACGCCGTTCTCGGTCATCGACGTGCTCGAGATCTTCGCCGGCACGATGGGCGCGAGATACAACGATTTCACCCAGGAGCTCGACAACCTCCATCTGCTCTCGGCGATGGTGCGCAAATACGGTGCCCGCCAGGCTTCGCGCATCTTCGAAGACGTCGTGTTCTATCGGGATCCGGCTGTCTACACGACGCTGGGCGACATTCCCTTCCTGGGACAACAGAGTCTGCGCCGTTCGCCGCGCCTGCCGTCGTATCTTCCCGGTACGGAGCCATACGAGGCTCCCACCCTGCGCAGCCGGAAACGCAACCAGACGCTGAAAACGATCGGCATTCCCGATAAGTCCGGAAGTTACGCCGCAGTTCTGTCCCGCCTTCCCGAGGGAAAGCGGGAGGCGTTTCTGTACGGCGGCCCCCAGATGGGCTACTTTTCGCCTTCCGCCGTCTACGAGATCGGCCTGCACACGCCGGAGTTCGACCTCGTCGGAACGACGCCGGCCGGGTATCTCGCGCTCCTGTTCGGGGCGAACCGTGACCTGGGCTTTTCCGCGACGGCCGGGGTTGGCAATATCGTCGATGTCGTGACGTTCAGGCGGCTGGCGAGTGATCCAGCGATCCTGGTCGGCGGAAAGAACCCCGCAGTTCCGGAATCAGAGGAGATCGCGCTGCCGGTCGTCATTCGGACCGAAAAATTCACGGTGAAAGGCATGCATCGGCCGGTCGAACGGACGTTCGAGGACACCCCGCTCGGGCCCGTGATCGCGGCCGAAGGCCCCGTGGTGTACGTGAAGCATCGTGCCTGGAAAGGCCGCCTGATCGACTCCTACGCGGCCTGGTTCGCCTCGAACCATGCGAAAACCCTCGAAGCGTGGCTTGATGCGAGCGACGGCATGGCCATTTCCATCAACTGGCTCGGCGCCGACCGGGGCGGCCACATCGCCTACGCGCATACGGGCTGCGGAAAGAGCCGCAAAAGTTTTGGCGACGACCGCCTGCCGACCGCTCAACCGACGGAGTTCCCGTATCCCGACATCCGACTTGCCGGAACGGACCCGGCTTCGGGCTATTACGCGAACTGGAACTGCCCGCCCGTGAACGGGTACCGCGACGGCGATATGCAGACTGGCTGGGGCGCTGATCAGCGCACGAAGTTTCTGGCGGAACAGCTCGAGGGAAACCGAAGCCGGTGGTCCGTCGAGTATCTCGGGGAGCTCGACCGGGCCATGGCGTTCACCGACCTTCGGGCCTGGTTCTTCCGCGATCTTCTCATGGATCTGATCGACGAGTCGGCCCTGACGGCCGGTGGCATCGCCGCTCTTGGGGTCCTGCGCGACTGGAACGGCCTGCGCACCGACGAGAACGGCGACGGCCTGCTCGACCACTCCGGCGCTGGCCTGTTCGACGCCTTCTGGGGCAATCTGTTCGGGACGGTGTTCGGAAATACCCTGGGCGAATATGCCTGGATGCTCGGCTCCGACCCCACCTGGACGCAGACCTCGCTTCTCGTGAAAGCCCTCAAAGGCACCTCCCGCTTCGACTACTTGGGCGGAAAGCCCGCGAGCCAGGTCGTCACCGAGGTGTTCGCCGCGACGGTCGCCGGCCTCGCCTCTGAAGGAACGCCGCTTCCCCTGCTTCCGTGTCCGGCCATGGAGTTCGCCGGCGTGAACCATGTCGGCGCCCCGACCATGGCGCCCACGGCCTCATGCACGCCGTATATGAACCGCGGCAGCGACGTCCAGATCATGCACCTGAACCCCGACGGCATCAGCATCATCGGCGTC
>JAGOCE010000086.1 GCA_017998915.1 Candidatus Ozemibacteraceae bacterium | reverse complement strand
CGTCAGCACCGCGTCAGCGCGGCCGGAGCGAAGCTCCTCGCACGCCAGCTTGATCGCGTACAGCGATGACGCGCATGCGGCATCGAGCGTGACGGCTCCGCCGCCCAGCCCGAGAGCCCGGGCGAGCAGACCGGCCGGGAGGCCGGCGGCATGACGGTTCAGCGGGCTCAACCCCGCCTCGATCGCCGCGTCGGGAAGGCCGGCGAATCCGGCCTGGCGGCCGCTCGCGGCGGCCTCGAGTCCCCGGCCGTAGATGCGGCTCGTCAGTTCGCTTGCCGTATCGGTCGGAAGAACGATGTTGGCGATGATGACGGGAACGCGCGCCGGATCGATCCATTCGCTCTTTGCCGAACGCCACGCGGCGGCACCGGCGGCGAGGGTGAGCGCGAACAACGGATCGAGCCGCTCGAGCTCCTTGCGGGAAATCGGAAGTCCGGGAATCTCCGGCGGAATCGCGTCCGTATCGAGGAGACAGGCCCGCGTGGAAGGCGTCCGGTCCGGCTTGCCGTAGACGGGGTCTTGATACGCCGCGGCCGGCTTCGGCCAGCGCGCGTCGGGAATCTCGCGGGCGGCGCTCCTCCCCGAACGTATCAGTTCCCAGAACTGGTCGAGATCACGGCTTCCGGGAAAGATGCCGCCGATACCGACGACGGCGATAGCCATGCTGTTGGAACCGGACCGGACCTGATCAGGCATGGGCCGCACCTTCCAGGGCCCTGCGCCTGAACGCGTCCTCGAGCGTCGGGATGACGGCGCATTCGTAACCGTCCATGCGGGCGACGAGGCCTCCGTCGCCGTCGATGAACTCGATCGACGCCTTCGCCAGCAGGGTTCCCGACATCACGGCCGAGGCGACGATGCGAACGCCGTCGGTCGGGAAGGACGAGCGATACTGCCGGTATCCTCCCGCGAAGTTCGGCAGCGACGGGGCTCCCGCGACGCGGCGCGTCCAGAGGATCATCAGTTGGTATGCCGAGTCCAGAACGAGCGGGTCGGTCAGCCATGCGGGCCGGGGCGGCGAACTGATCCACTGGTCGGGCGTCGGGGCGGCGGCGGCGCGGCAGGCGATACCGTTCGGCGACCAGCCTTCGACCTGCGTGATCCCTTCGAGCATGCGGCCGTGAAATAATTCAGTTCGATATATATCGCTGATGCCGATCGGATACCTGGTGGCCAGATCGGGCGCCAACGCTGCCTGCGGAGCGGCGGGGAGCTTCTCGGCGAGGACGATCTCGGCGCGTGCGTGCACGATTTCCTTGCCATGGCTTCCCGAGCGCAGCTCCGCCGAGACTTTCGGGTATTCCTCCATGCCCCGGACCTTCGTGACGTGCACTCGGAGCGTCTGGGGGGCCGCACCATGCAGGACGAACCCCTTCAGGACACGCAGGTCGTCGAAGCCGTGGAACAGGAATCCGGGGTTCTCGTGCAGGGCGCCGTGCGCGAGCCACTCGGTGATGACGGCCATCGGAAGGACCGGCTCGCCGTTGAGGATGTGGGACGTCAGGAACCTGTCCTTGTCCAGGGAGACGACCCGCTCGAACGCGGGGATGAACTTCTTCCGAAGAGCCGCCGGGGCATCGGCCGAGGCCTGGGTCGAAGGTGTGCCGGCCAGGTCGGCCGTCGCGGGCTTCGATTCGGTCGGCGCGATCGTCGCGGCGGCGGCCGGCGCCGCCGCGTTCAGACGCTTGCCGCTCTGCGTCGTCGCGAAACGGACCTCGACCGTCGACTGGGTCACGGCCGGAACCACGCCGGCCTCCGGTGCGGGCTGTGTCGTCACCGTGTCCGTCCGGCGAAGCGTATTGATCCTGGGAGCCGTATCGGGAAGGCCCGCCCTGCCGATGATCACGACCTCGATCTGGTTTTCGGCGCCGTTCGACAGCTCGGCCACGAGATGCTTCGCGCCCGCCTCGAGCGGAATCAGGCCGACGCCCTCCTCGAGGAACAGCTTGCGCAGGCCGTCGTTCACCATGCCGCCATCCCAGGGGCCCCAGTTGATCGAGACGGTGCGGCACTCGGGATGCGTCTGCGACCACTGCTGGGCGATCTTGTTCAGGGCTTCGTTCGCCATCGCGTAATCGACCTGGCCGATGCGGCCGTACCGCCCCGTAACGGACGAGAACATGACGAGCCCCTTCAACTGCTCGCCGGCGAGCGCGGTCAGCACGTTGCGAAGGCCCACGACCTTCGTGTCGAACACGTCGTCGATCTGGTCGCGGGTCTTTTCGGCGATCTTGCGGTCGCGCAGGACGCCAGCGCCGTGGACCAGGCCGGTGATCCGTCCTGCCGCGCGCTGGATCTCTGCGATGCAGAGAGCGACGGCGTCGGGCTTGCGGATGTCGACGGACCGGTAGATGGAGCGGGCGCCCGCCGCTTCGATCGCATTCAGGGTATGCATGATCTCACGGTTGGCGATGACGTGCTGATACTGCTTTTCGAGCTCCTTCGGCGTCAGCTTCCGGCCTTCGGCGTGCATCATGAGGGCACGCTTGATGTCCGAATCGGCGGTGATGCCGGTCAGCCAGGCAGGCTCGGCCTGGGGTTCGGGGCTTCGTCCCAGCAGGACCATCGTCGGCCGGCCCGCCTTCGCGATCTCGACGGCGACGGCGGCCGTCACGCCACGGGCGCCGCCCGTGACGACGACGATGTCGTCAGACTTCCAGACAGGCTGTGCGTCGGGCTTCAGGCTGATCGTTTCGTCCGTCTCGACGAGAACATACCTGGCCTCGCCCGTGATGCCTGACTCGACGGGGCCGCGCAGGAACAACTCGTCGACGAGCAGCTTCGCGGTCGCTTCATCGGACGGAAGGGCCATGTCGAGATCGACGGCTTTCACCGCGACATCGGTCCACTCACGGGCCGCCGTTTTCGCGAGACCGGCGAGTGCGCCCTGGAGCGGATCGACGTGGGCGTCGGGGTTGATCAGACCGAATGCGCCATCCATGCGGGAAACGGTTGCGAGCAGCGCGCCACCCTTCCCGGCCATCGCCTGCAGCGATGTTCCCGCCGCCTGGGCAAGGAAAAAGGCGCGCTTGATGAAGACTTCGGAATCTTCCGTCCATCGCCCGCTTTCCTTCATGTGGGGAAGAGGGGCGGTGATGATGAGACCGGAGACGTTCGTCGTCGTTGCCGGATTCAGCGGCACATCGGAAGGAATGACCTCCGGTTTCACCCCTCTGGCCGCCACCTGGACGGCGATGAACCCCGTGAGCTGGGTGCCGTCATCCGTGATCAGAACCGTGCTTCCGGGCGGAAGCCGGACCGGCTGCCTGGTTGCGTCCGGAGCCTGCGCGACCGCCTCGACGACGGTGCGGTGCAGCATATCTGAAGGTGAGGTGAGGGAAGCGGCGGCGACGGGCGCTGCTTCGACGGGGCGTGCGGCTTCCTGCGCGACCGCCTGGGGTTGAACGGCCGGTCCCGACGCGGGCGAACCGCCGATGAACTCGATGATCTGGCGCAGGGTGCGGAGTTTCCCGAGCTGGTCGGGCTGGACGACCGGCGCGTCGGGCAGCTTCTCCTGGACGCCGGACATGATCTCGACGCGCTTGATCGAGTCGATGCCGAGGTCGGATTCCATGTCCATGTCGAGGTTCAGCATTTCGGCCGGATATCCCGTTTTCTCGCTGACGGTCTGAAGTATAACGGGTATGATAGTATTATCTGATGCCGCGGCCGGTGGCGCCGCGCGGGTTGGCGCGGCGACGGATGCCGCCGGAGCGGCCCCGATGAACTCGATGATCTGGCGCAGGGTGCGGAGTTTCCCGAGCTGGTCGGGCTGGACGACCGGCGCGTCGGGCAGCTTCTCCTGGACGCCGGACATGATCTCGACGCGCTTGATCGAGTCGATGCCGAGGTCGGACTCCATATCCATGTCGAGATTCAGCATCTCGGCCGGATATCCCGTCTTCTCGCTTACGATTTGAAGAATAACTGGAACGATCGTATTTGCCGATGCGGCGGCCGGCGTGGTTGCCCGGACCGGTGCCGCGGCGGCTGCGACGGGCTGGGTGCCGATGAACTCGATGATCTGGCGCAGGGTGCGGAGTTTTCCGAGCTGGTCGGGCTGGATGACCGGCGCGTTGGGCAGTTTTTCCTGGACGCCGGACATGATCTCGACGCGCTTGATCGAGTCGATGCCGAGGTCGGACTCCATATCCATGTCGAGATTCAGCATCTCGGCCGGATATCCCGTCTTCTCGCTCACGATCTGCAGAATGACGGGAACGACGTCACCCGCCATCGCCGCCGCCGGAGCGGCTGTCGCAGCCTGAGCCGCGCCCACGGGCTGGACGCCGATGAACTCGATGATCTGGCGCAGGGTGCGGAGCTTTCCGAGCTGGTCGGGCTGGATGACAGGTGCGCCCGGGAGCTTCTCCTGGACGCCGGACATGATCTCGACGCGCTTGATCGAGTCGATGCCGAGGTCGGACTCCATGTCCATGTCGAGGTTGAGCATCTCGGCCGGGTAGCCGGTCTTCTCACTCACGATCTGAAGTATAGCCGGTACAATATCAGCAGCGGCCGCGGCGCTGCGGGGTGCCGGGGCCGGTGGCGCAGCCTTGACCGGCGCTGCGGCGACTGGCGCCGGCGCCGGGGCGGGCCGGCTCACGGCCGCGGGAGCAGGTTGCGGAGCTGAAACGGGCCTGGGTGCCGGTGCCGCGATGACCGGAGGAGCGGAAACCGGGACTGTCATCGTCGGCAGTGCCGGGGTGGCCATGCCGCCGGCCTGTGTCTCGAGAAGGCGTTGAAGGGTTTTCTGGGCCTGTTCCTGGCCTTCGAGGAACTTTTTGTGAAGCTCGGCAGTCTGTATCTGCAATTGCTGCAGCGCGGCGATCGTGTCGCGCGCGGCGCCGGCTGCGCGCGGTGCGGCCTGTTCGGGTGTCACGCGTTGCATCGTCTGAGGAGGCTGGGTCTGAGGGATAGGCATGGCTGAAGGTGCCTGGGCAGGGGTTGGCGCCGCCACGGGAGAGGGGCGTGCCGGCTGAGACGTCGCGACAGGGGCGGCGGCCGGCTTTGCCGGAAACTGCTTCTTCACGCGGGGCGGCCGGGGAGTCCGATAATTGGCGCCGCACAGCTGAACAGCCATGAGGGGCTTCTTCGCGGAGGCGGCCTGGGCGAGCGTCTCCTCGCCGTTTTCCCAGAGGGTCAGCCGGACCGGATGGCCGAGGGCGGCGCACATCGCGACCGTGCGGGCCAGGTCGACGCTGCCGGGTCGCTTGCCCGAGCCCGCGTCGAGGCCGATCGAGGTGAACGAGCGATCGCCGAGAATCGATTTGACCAGGCCGCTCATCTTCGCTCCGGGGCCGACTTCGACGAAGGTGCGAATGCCCGAGGCATACATGGCTTCGACGCCGGTGATGAACCTGACCGGGTTCGCGAGCTGGTTTCCAAGAAGGTCGGTGATCGCCGCGACATCGGTGGGGTAGGGCGCGCCCGTCGTGTTCGCGAAAACCGGGATCGCCGGCGGCTTGAGCGCGGCACCGGCAACGGCCGTCTTGAACGGTACGGCGGCGTCAGCGACGAACGTGCTGTGGAAGGCGCCGGCGACCTGGAGCACGGTCGCCCGGACTTTGCGGGCCTTGAAAATCTCGGCTGCGCGCCGGATCTCAGCCGTCGAGCCGCTCAGCACCATCTGGGTCGGGGCGTTCTCGTTGGCGATGATCAGGTCGAGCTTCTCCTCGGCGATCACCTTCGCGGCATCGGCAGCCGAAAGCGAGACGGCGATCATGCCGCCGCGGTCGCCCGCGCCGGCCGCCATCAGCTCGCCGCGCGTGCGGGCCAGCCGGAACAAGGTCTCTTCGTCATACGCGCCGGCGGCGCACAGGGCCGTGAGTTCGCCAAACGAGTGGCCGATCAGGCCGGCCGGCTTGACGCCGAACTTCTCGAGGGCCCGGAACGAGCCGATCGAGACGGCGCCGATCGCAGGCTGGGCGACGCGTGTGTCGCGCAGCGCGTCTTCCTGTGCCTTTTTTGCGTCATCGTCGAACGCGACGGGCGGGTAGGTCAGCTCGCCGAGCCGCTTTCCATCGGCCAGCTCGCCGAGCGTCGCATCGGCCTTCGCGACCGCGTCGAATGTCTCGGGAACCAGGCAGCACAGGTCGCGGCCCATGTCGACATACTGGGCGCCCTGGCCCGGGAACACGACGCCGAGCGGCGCAACACTCGTTCCCGTCTCATACCACGCGCCGTCAGGCAACGCGAACCGCTCGGGAAGTGGTGTGGCGGATAGTTTCGCGTCGGCGGCTGTAGCGAGGGCCGTTACATCGGTTTTCCCGGCTTCGACGACGAACACGAGCCTGCATGCATGGGCGGCCTGGAAGTCGCGCCTCGACTGCGCGGCAAGTTTCCGCAGTTCGGCGGAATCCAGCGGGGCCTTGAAGGGGGCGAGGGCAGTCCTGATGGCCGCCGGCGTGCCGCCGGACAGCGCGACGATCTCGGCGCGACCGTCCCAGTCGATCTCGCGCTTCGTCTGGTCGTATTCCTCGAGTATGACGTGGTAGTTGCTGCCGCCGAACCCGAGCGCGCTGATCGCCGCCCGGCGAGGATGATCGGCCGAGGCGAACCACGGCCGCTTCTCGAGAAGCAGGTAGAACGGGCTTTTCGTGTCTTTGAAAATCGCGGCCGGTTCTTTCACCTTGATCGTGGGCGGAAGGGTCTTGTTATACAGAGACATCGCTGCCTTGATGAGGCCGGCCGAACCGGCGGCGGCCTTCGTGTGGCCGATCATCGACTTGACCGAGCCGACGCCGCACCGCGGGCGGCCGTCGACGGAGTCGCCGTACACGCGCCTGAGCGCCTTCAGTTCCATCTCATCGCCGACCTTGGTGCCGGTGCCGTGGGCCTCGACGAGGCCGACCGTCTCGGGACCGAAGCCCGCGTTCTCGTAGGCGCGCCGCAGGGCTTTTTCCTGGCCGGCGTCGCTCGGAGCGTAGATCGATTTGCCGCGCCCGTCGCTCGACGTGCCGACGCCCCGGATGAGGGCGTAGATCTTGTCGCCGTCGGCTTTCGCCTTGTCAAGGCGCTTGAGAATCACCATGCCGACGCCCTCGCCAAGTGTGGTTCCGTCGGCATCGGTGCTGAACGGCCTCGCGTCGCCCGACGCCGAAAGCGCCGGGGTCTTGCTGAAGCACATATACATGAAGATATCGTTGAACATGTCGACGCCACCGGTGATCACCATGTCGGCGGCCCCGGAGTGCAACTCCATCGCTGCCATGTGCATGGCGCCAAGCGAACTTCCGCACGCGGCGTCGACGATGCAGTTCGTGCCGCCGAGATTCAGGCGGTTCGCGATGCGGCCGGCGGCCACGTTCCCGAGCAGGCCGGGGAACGAGTTTTCCTGCCACGGAACATACGCTTCGCCGATGTTCGCCATGACTTCATTGGCGATCTCGTCATCGATACCGGCATCTTTGAGAGCCTTGCGCCAGACCGGGTGCCCAAGCCTGGCACCGAGCGGGATGACGAGCTGAAGCGTGCCGGTCAGGCCGAGGATGACGCTGACCCGGTTGCGGTCGAACTCGCGCTTCGGGCCGTACCCCGCGTCGATCATCGCGCCCTGGGCGACCACGAGGCCCATCAGCTGCGATGCGTCGGTCGCCTCGAGAGCGGCCGGGGAAACGCCGAACTCGACCGGATCGAACGTGATCGAGGGAACGAAGCCGCCCCGCTTCGAATATGTGCTGTCGGGCTTCTTCGGATCCTTGTTGTAGTAGTCTTCCGGCCGCCAATGGGTGGAGGGAATGTCGGTGATGGCATCCACCTTGTTGCGGATATTCGCCCAGTACTCGCGCAGAGACTGCGCCTTGGGGAACAGACAGCTCATTCCAATGATGGCCAGTGGTTCGTGCATCGGTTCGTTGCGTTTCATGACCTGCGATCGTCCTGTTCAGCAGATTCGCGCCGGTGGCTTGAATCCCGGCGCGGGAATCGGAAAAACACCGTCGTGCGCGGATCGCGACGGATGATCCATCGCAAACCTGCTCCAGAAAAGGAACGAGCGCACAACACCGCGGTCGGAGCCCCTCCCGCGACCGTGGAATTCTATCACGCCTCCGCCTCTTTGACGAGGGAAAATCTCATGCGAAACTTGGCCTACCACGAAGGCACGACACCGAACCCCAGAGACACAGAGGCACAGAGGTTTTTCCCCGTCGCTTTCCGGTGCGATCCCCATCGAATACCCGACTCTGACGATTTCCTCGTGTCTTGAAAAAATTGTGGAGAATCTACCGGTGGTAACGGCTGAAACCTGGCGGTTACGCGCGACGGGGCTGGTCAGTCAGACCACTGGATGCGGTCGATGGTGAAGCCGTAATCGGTCGAGGTGTCGTTCGAGGTGAACACCAGGCGGGCGGTGCCGGTCGGAATCACGTCCGTCCAGAAGTCGATACGATAATCGTTGAAAAACTGCAGTTCGCGGCCCGAACCGTCCTCGATCATGAGCGTGTCGCTGAAATGCTCGATGCCGAGCCGCGCGACGTGCAGGCGCATCTTCTTCGCGCCCGGGATCTCGATGTTCCAGGTCTGCGAGGCGTTGTTCTTGTATGGGTGCGTCGTCTCGATGAGGCGGGCTTCCTCGTGCCACGTGCTGAAATCCTCGACGGGAAGTCGCTTTCCCGGCTTGCCGGCCAGGGCGTTGGCGAGGTTCATCCGCAGGCCGCCCCTCACCCAGAGGCCGAGACCGGCGACCTGGTCGGCGCTGTCGAGCAGCCGCGCCTTGACCTCGCGCCAGGTGAACTCGGGGTTCATGGCCCAGACCCAGCAGGCGGCGCCGGCAACCAGCGGACAGGCCTGCGAGGTGCCTGAAAACGAACGGTACATGCCCTTCGGCATGAGGGAAAAGATGGTTTCGCCCGGCGCCGCGATCTCGACCATCGAGCCGTAATTGCTGAACGTCGAGAAATCGCGGTTGTTCGTGGCGCCCACGACGAGCTGGTTCTCGACCCCGAAACACGACGGGTAGTCTCGGTCGTCCTCCAGATCCATGTTCTTGCGTGAGTTGCCGGACGCGCAGACGAACAGGGCGCCCTTCGACAGACAGTAGCGCACCGCGTCGTGCATGGCCTGCGTATAAGACGGCGTGCCGTAGCTGTTGGAAAGCACCTTCGCGCCGTTATCCGCGGCGTATCTGATCGCTTCGGCGAATTTCTCGGACGACAGGTGGTTGCCCAGCCCGAACACCTTCACCAGCATGACCTTGAGGCCGGGATACGCGCCCGCGATACCCGCGCTGTTGTTGGAGCGTGCGACGAGCAGCCCGCCGACGTGCGTGCCGTGATACTGGTCTTCCTGCACGACGGGGGAATTCTTCATGAAGTTCCAGCCGTGAACGTCGTCGACATACCCGTTCCCGTCGTCATCGACGCCGTTCGAGGCTTTGTCGAGCCCATCGGCATCGGTACCGGACTCGCCGGGATTGGTCCAGAGACAGGAAGGATCGATATCTTCGTGGGTCAGATCGAGCCCTGAATCGACGATCGCAAGGATGGTCTCTTGCTTCGGCTTGAACAGCTTCCAGGCATCGAACGCTTTCAGATCGCACCCGGGAAATCCGATCCGTCCTTTGTCATCGGGCTGGCCGACATTCTCGAGCCAATACTGTTTCGCCAAAAACGGGTCATCCGGCCTGTCCGGCCGCGCTGACCTCACGGTCGCATCCCGGCTGGTGACAGCGGCTCCCCAATCTACCGGCTCGAACGGCATTGGCGGAACCGGCGTATCTGCCGCAAAAATCGCTGGCCCATTCCAGCAGACCAATCCAAGGAACAGTCCAAGAGCCAATGCACGTCGGTTCAACATGAAACAAGAATACCAAATTGTTCCTCGAAAAATCGAAACATATTTTACGGAGTCTCGATCAAGGGTGGCATGCACGTGTCTGCCTGGTAATGAGAACATGAAAAATACCGATCCCGCGATCCCCCCTGAGATGCGTGGAAACATCGGAATGATATTTTCGGCGCGATATGGAATTGACGTGATATACTCTATGCGTCGAAAGGGAGTGTTCCATGAGCATGCTCGAGTTCGTGTCCGGCGCCACCTGTTGCGAAATTTGCGGTCTTTCCCTGAAAACCGCGAGGTTCAGCATGAAGATCGACGGGCGGCGTGTGACGGTGTGCGCGAACTGCAAAAGCTTCATCAAGGCGGAGACCGACGTCCAGCCCGTGCCGTCTGACGCCGGAGAGGCATCGCCTGCGGGAGCGGAGCCCGCTCAACCTTCGGGGGAATTCCTGAAACTGGGTCTGGTTGCCGGCCTGGCGCTCTGGCTCGCGCTTACCATTTTGATTTGAGAGCGGCGGGACACGAAGTCGCAGAGAAATGATCGCTCAACCCCGTGTTCCGATTTTTCCTCGGGAACATGCCGGGTGGATCGTGATCCATATGTATCGCTAACGATATATATCGAAAGAGCAACGCTTCGCATCCTGATGTCTTCATGATGACAGAACCCTGCGCCTCAGAGGCGGGTTTCAAGTTCACCCCTCCAGTTGAGAAAACGGCGTGAGGAACCCCGAGACCCCTTTGGGGACTTGGGTCTTCGTTGTTTACCCTGTGTGATTCGAGATGCCGTCAGGCGGAGGCCAGGTGTTGGCATGGAACGGCGCGGGGGTGCCGGTTGCGGCCAAGGTGGCGAGGTAGCCCGGTGCCGGGTTCCAGGAGGTGCACCACCAGCGGGCGGTGGCCTGCTGGTCGCCGTCGAGGGCGAGGACGGGGCGACAGACTCCACCTTCGAGACTGATGGTGAGCTTGTCGAGGCCCGTGAGCCCGAAACCGAGGGCTTTCAGGATGGCTTCTTTTCGGGTCCAGAGCCGCAGGAAGGCCGGTTCGCGGTCGGCGGCGGGGAGGGCCTCCCAGGCTTCACGCTCGATGGGTTTGAAGAAACGTCGGATGATGGCATCCATCGATATTCCGGAACGGAGTTTCTCGACGTCGATCCCAATGGGTTCCGAATCAGCAATTGCTATTGCTATACAATCGTGACTGTGCGACAGGCTGAACGCCGGGGGCGTCCTGCCGGAAATACGCTCCAGGTATGGCCTGCCGCCGGGTTCCACGGCGAAAATGAGATCGCCGGGATCAAGGCCGATCCGCATGCCAAGCAGATGGCGCAGCAGACCCCGCGCGCAGCGGAAACGGTCGCCGGCGTGCGGGTTCACGAGGCGGGCGGCTCGGTCCCGCTCGGCGTCGTTCAGATGAACGATCAGCCGTGAAACGGTTTCTGGAGGGAACGGCAGGAATGCCTGCCAGACCTCGAGATTCATCGGTTCAGAACGCCGGAATCGATCAGACCGGGAACGAGAAAACGGCTATTGAATATATGATGCAATCGTATCTGTCGACAGGGGACGGACCTGGGCGATTTCCTGGGACAGATGAACGCCCTGGGCGCGGAGAGCGGCAAGCCTGCCGGTGACGGCGGCGCCGAACAGCAGGTTGAACGCCACGTCGACGACGCGGCGGTTTTGCGGCTTCTCGAAGAAGGTACCCTTCACCCACTCGTTGAACGCGCCCATCGCAGGTCCGCACCAGATCTGAAAATCGACGGCGCGAACCGGATCGCCGGCGACGGCCCATCGCGAAGAGAGGCCGAGATACCACCGGAACACCAGCGCCATCAGATGCTTCGGGTCACGCTCGGCGCGCTCCACCTGTTTCGGGTCGCGCTTGAGGAAAAACTCGCGGGTGGAGGCCCAGACGCCTTCGAGCGTGTTCTTGAAAAGGTTCTTCTCGAGGTTGGCCCGGTCGGCGTCGGGAATCGTGTGCAGGCCTGCGTTCGATTTATATATCTCGTACAATTTTGCCGCGCGCATGGCGAACATCGTGCCGCGCTTGAGGACCTGGACCGTGACGCCCATCTCGAACATGTCACCAGCCGGTGCCATCGCCGTGTCGGCCTGGCCGGCCTGGCACAGCATCAGCCGAGCCGCGTCGGAGGTGCCCGACTCGACGCAGGCTTGGTTCACCGAGCCGGTCACGAGATACGCCGCGCCCATCGCCAGGGCCGCGGCAGCGGACGCCGGGGTCGCGATGCCGCCGCCCATGCCGACCCGCAGGGGCATTGGGTAGGCATACTGGGCCTGGAGTTGATCTCGCAGCGCGAGAATCGTGGGAAGCAGGGTGACCGCTGGACGGTTGTCGGTATGGCCGCCGGAATCGGCTTCCGCCGTGAGATCCTGGGCAATCGGAATCTGCGCCGCGAGCTCCGCCTGTTCGGCGGTGATGTCACCGCGCGCGACCAGCTCCTGGAGAAGTTTCGCCGGGGGAGGGGAGAAAAACTTGGTGGCGACTTCCACCCGCGAAATCTTTCCGATCACGCGGTTGGGGGTGACGATCCGGCCGTCGGCCTCGCGTCTGATGCCGTTGACGCGGTACCGGACGAGCTGGAGGGTCACATTCAGGAACGCTGACGCCTCGATCAGCCGGATGCCGCGCCGCAGATACAGATCGACGATCGCCGCTTCCAGGTCGGGCTCGTTGGGGCTGTGGATGAGATTGAATCCGAAGGGGACGGCCGGCTGGATGCTCTGCATGCGGTCGATCGCCGCCTCGACATCCTTCGGCGACTGGCCGGCGGCACCGATGAAGCCGAGCATGCCGTTCCGGCCGAGGGCTTCCGCGATTGCCGGCGAGCTGATGCCCTGCGCCATAGATCCGCATATATATGGATACCTGATCCCGAGGTCGGCGCAGAATGACGCGTCGCCGAGATCTTCCAGCCTGACGGGCGGGAGGATTCCCCGGAGCTTCAGGGCGCCTGACTGGCTTTCGGCTGTCGCGCCGTGGAGAACGCCGCCTTC
>JAGOCE010000483.1 GCA_017998915.1 Candidatus Ozemibacteraceae bacterium | reverse complement strand
GTCCGATTGCCTGAAGCCCCGTTGATGCGGCCGGAAAAACCCGCCGTTCCAGACGTCGCATCGCAGGCCCGCCAACCTGCCGTGACGCCTCTCCCTGCGAAGGACGGTGCCGGCAAGGAGGTCATGCGGGAGCGGTTCATGGCGGCATACAAAGCCGGCAGGATCGACGAGGCGACGGAGCAGATACAGGCCTATCTCGCCGTCTACCCGCACGATCTCATGGCCAACTTCTTTGCCGGAAATCTGTATCAGCAGCAGGGAAAATTCGACCAGGCAATTCCGTTCTATCGGAAGACGGTCGAGATCGATCCATTCCATATTCAAGGATATGCAAACCTCGGCCTCTGCTGTCACCGATGCAACAGGGTGCAGGAAGCGGTCCATTACTTCCGCCAGGCTCTCAAGATCCAGCCGGACCTGTCGACGCTCCACTTCAACCTCGCGAATCTCCTCCTGAAGGAGCAGCAGTGGGAGGAAGCGATCAAACATTTTGAGGAAGGCCGCAAACGCCAGCCAGCAGCGCCGAAAATTCTCGCGAATCTCGGCTTCGCCTATCAGAAAACCGGCCAGTATGAGAAGGCGCTTGCCGTCTACGATGAGGCCTCGAAGGCGGATGCGCACGATCCCGGACTGCACTACAACTGGGCCCTCATCCTCGCCCGACAGGGGCGGAAGGATCAGGCTCGCGAGGTGCTGAAAAAGGCGCTGGCTGCCACCCCGGCTGGCGCCCCAGGCGAGCGCAACCTGCGCGACCTGCTGGAGCGCCTCAAAGGCTGATCTCTCCGGCAAGGTTCCACGGGAAACCGCTTTTGGTGCGGTACCGCGTACCCTTTGAGGGGAAGTGTCGGGTGTGTCCCGGGTGCATCGTGATCCGCCCGGTTTGACCGTGATTACGTTCCGACGGCCGGACGGATGAGAAGCGAGACCAGAAAACAGCCTGAAGCGCACAAAATCATTGCGGCGCCGGTGGCCATGTCCCAGGTGAGAGAGGCCGCCAGTCCCATCAGGCCGGAAGCGAGAGCGATCAGAATGGCGAGCCAGACCTGACGGCGCAGGTTTCCGGCGATATTCCGGGCAGTGGCGGACGGTATGACGAGGAGGGCGGTGACGAGCAGGATGCCGACCGCGCGGATCGAGAAGGCGACGACGAGGGAAAGAAGGGCCGCGAAGGCCGTTTCCAGCCAGGATGTTCTGATGCCGCTGATTCGCGCGAGATGCTCGTGCAGACTTGTGTACACCAGTTGGTTGTAGAAACGGAGCAGAAAAACGATGGTTCCGACGAGAAGAACGGCGGTCAGGAGAACGTCGCGGTCACCGATCGCAAGGATGTCGCCGTAGAGAAAGCCGGGAAGCGTTTTGGCGAGGCCTTTCCGGGTACTGATGATGGCGAGGCCAAGAGCGACGGCGGTCGAAAACAGGACGCCGAGCGTCGTATCCATTGCCATCTCGCCCCTGCGGCGCAACTGGATGGCCGTCATGCCGGTGCCGAGGCCGAACACGATGACGGCCAGCCAGGGATCGATGCCGAGGACGAGGCCGAGCGCGACGCCGGTGAACGCCGAGTGCGCGACGGCGTCCGAGAAAAAAGCCATGCGATACTGGACGACGAGGCTGCCGCAGAGGGCGCAGAGCGGCGTCAACAGGAGGATTTCCAAGACGGCGCGCTGCATGAAGCCCGCCTGAAGCGCCTCGAACGGGAGAAGGGCGATGAGCCGGTAGAGGGGGTAGAGGAGCGATTCAGTCATGACCGGCCTCGTGGTGCGCGTGGTCGTGGTGATGCGTGCAGGCCTGGTGGCGGGCCGGAGAATGTTCATACAACCCGGAATGGAGACCGTAGATCTGGAGCAGGTTTTCCGAGGTGAGCACCTCGGGTGCCTCCCCTTGGCAGGCGATCGTGCGGTTCAGACAGAGCACGTGCGACGCATGCTGGGAGACGACGGACAAATCATGACTGACCATCACGATCGTGCGGTTTTGGCGCGAACTGAGCGACTCGAGCACGTCGCAGAACAGGTGGCCGCCGGCGATATCGACGCCGGAGACGGGTTCGTCGAGGAACAGGATTTCCGGATCCCGGTGGAGGGCCATCGCCAGCAGAACGCGCTGCATCTCCCCGCCGGACAGCCGGCCGAGCGGACGGTCGAGAAGGTGGCCGGCTTCGAGCCGCTCGAGCGCCGACACCGCGTTTTCGCGGGCTTTCGCGGTGATGCCGACCCAGACGGGGCGCCGCTGGAACTCGAAGGCGAAGAACTCGAGAACCGTTACCGCTGCCTGCCGGTCGATCTCCAGACTTTGCGGAACATACCCGATGCGGGGTTTGTGCGGCTTCCCTTCGGGGGTGACGAACTCGATCCGCCCGGAATAGGGGCGCAGGCCGAGGATCGCCTGGAGCAGGGTTGTCTTGCCTGCGCCATTCGGGCCGATCAGGGCGGTGATGCAGCCGCGCATGATCTGCGCGTCGACATGCTCGAGAATGACGTTCTGGCCGGCGGTCACCGAGACCCCGGTCAGAACGATGGCTGGAGTGGGTTTCATCGGAGCGGGGCTGTGGTGGAAGTGGCACCGGCGGCGAAGGGGACGAGCAAGGCCGGGATCGACCTCATTGCCAACTCGAGGGTGTTTGCCGAGTCGTCGCCGGTCCCTGTCGTGAGCGTCGGGAGGGAGATGACGGGGATGCCGTGCTCACGACCGAGGGCGGTTATCTCCTCGGACGGGTCGAAGGCGTCGGTGAGAAATACCACGGGATGCCGGTCGCGGATCGCCTGTTCGATCCCGAGTCGCGAATGTGCCGAGTGCTGATG
>JAGOCE010000482.1 GCA_017998915.1 Candidatus Ozemibacteraceae bacterium | reverse complement strand
GCCGTATACGTTCGCCACGATCTCGAGGGTTTCCTCATCCGAGCCCGAGACGATCTTCGTGATCGTTTCGAGGCGGTGCTCCTTGTCGCCGGGGTTGATGCGTTCGGGGCTGTAGCCGAGCTTGAAATCGGTGCCGAACTTCAGGCCGGATTCCCGCTCGAGGATCGGAAGGCACTCATCCTCGGTGACACCGGGATACACGGTCGATTCGTACACGACGACCGAACCTTTGCGGAGATGCCGGCCGACGGATTCGGAGGATTTAACCAGGGGCGTGAGGTCCGGCCGGTTGTTCTTGTCCACCGGCGTCGGAACGGCCACGACGATGAACCGGCAGTTTTCGAGAGCCTTCGGATCGGTGGTGAAGTCGATCTTCACCTGCTTCAGGCCGCCTTCAGGAACCTCGCCTGTCGGGTCGATGCCCTTTTTCAGCAAAGCGACTTTTGCCGCATTGCAGTCGAATCCAACGACGTGAAACTTCTTCGCGAACGCATGGGCGAGCGGCAGGCCGACATACCCGAGGCCCACGACGGCAAGGGAGGTTTTCTTCTTCTGCAACTCGTTCCAAAGGGTTTTCATCGATTCTGTCCTCTGATTCACGTATCGTAACGGTGTCGTTTCGGCCTGCGCCATCGGGCGCCGCCGGCCCACTTCCCCTCTCGTGAGGGCGAGTCGAGGATAGCACTCCGCCCTTCCGAATTCAACACGAATACCGCCGCCAATCCGAGGACCGTGATGAAAATGAACGCCAAAAACCTGAGGGGTCAGGCGGCCTTTTCCTGCAGGGTGCTTTCGTAGCCGCGACAGGCGAGGGCGACGATCCGGGGAATCGGCCGGTGGCCCATGTGGTAATAAATGATCATACGCCTCGAAAGACCCAGGATCTTTGCTGCATCCGACAGGGAAATGCGGTTGCGCTCGAGCCAGGCATTGAAGGCGTCTGCCGGCATGGAATTCCCGGATTGTTCGTGGGCGAGGGTCCAGAGGGTATCAGCACCGATATCGATCGATTTGCCCCAACAGACGGAATGTCCCCAAAGCCCCACTCTGGCTTTCCTGAACGAAGCCGGAGAACGCAACGAGTCGAGCGCCGGATCTTCCCGGACCATTTCTGCGAGATCGATCTCGGAATGCGTTTGATTTTCCCATGTTATTCGGAGTTTCCATTCGCCGATGACCTGCACTGAAGCAACGATTGGGGTTTTCATTTCTTCGTAATTTCCTTCCATTTCGTCATGAGCCATTCCCTTTTTGAGGCCGCCCATTTCATGACCGTCGCAATTTCGGATGCCCGAATGGCATCATCTGGGTTCATGCTGATTCAGTCGGTTCTTGAAAAGCCAACGGAAACGCGCTCTCGCCTCATTGAATTCGTGTGATGTGATGCCGAATCAAAAAAGAGTTCCGTCGATCGTTCGGGCGACAGGGGCGCGGCTGATGAGGCAGGCGTCGAAAGCCTCATCGAGGGGCACGGCGTTCAGCAGAGAAAGCGCTCGGCGAGATGTTTCTCCTGGCGGAGCATGAAGGTTTTCACCTGTGACCAGGTCAGGCCACGCAATGAGATTGGGTCTGGGTCAGCTTCGGCGTCGGCGAAATAGACGAGAGACCGCAGGAGGTGATAACAGTTCACACGGCGTTCGCCGAATTTTTCGAGGACCCACTGTTTGACCTTCCCGGGAGAAGCATGCTGGAGGATTTCATACAGATCGAAGAAATCCTTCTTCGTTCCGCGCTGTCCGATGGCGATCACCTTCATCGCCGCAATATCAGACAGTGCCGCAAGGCGAAGGCCTTCGAATTCCACCGGCGATTCCAATAAGGGGTAGGAATATGTGAAAAACGAACACTTCACCCCACGCAGGGAAACGTGGAGCGTCCCCGCTTCCTGGGAGCGTATCTCGCCATCCCGAGAGACCAATGCATCCCCCAGAGAGGAGCCGTCAAAATCAGAGGCAGTGAAGAAATCCAGATCGACACTCCGGCGATGGCCGAGGTGAAAGGCCAGAGCGGTGCCGCCGGCGAGATAGAAGCCTTTGCCCTCGACGACCGGTCGAAGCAGTTCTATTGCCCGGTGAACGGCAGGAGGGGCGGATTCTGGAAACATCTGACCTCCTCGTGAGGAATTTCCAAATGAATGGCCCAGAAGTTCGCGGTTCTGCTGTCCAGGCGACGAGACAGACACACGACTTCCCGAATCTCGGCTTCGGAATAGATCGAAAGAAGCCATCGAATCTCTCCTGGCCGGCCCAGGGACAGCACCCGCTCGATGACGAACTGCCGGTGTCTCACCGGATCGACCGTCTCGGGATCGACATCCCAGAACAACTCCCGGGGAAAACCGTCAGGAAGACCCATCACGCCTCCTCGATCCTACGCAAGTTCACCGCTGTCATCTCCCTGCCTGTATGGTTGAATCTCAGCTTTGATCATACCCTGGGCTGGCTTCCGGAGCAAACCCGGGGCAAACTTCCATCGAAGGAGCTCAATACGGGGGGCGTGATACCGGATTTGTCTCGATTGGATGATGAAGGAGATCCACGGTTCCGGTTGATCAGAAGATCGGCGGAGGTTGTCTCACGCTCTTCGGCGGTTTGGGGAACACGTCGTCGAGGATGATCGACAACCCGGGGAAGATTTCTGAAGTCAGAGTCATCGTGCGGTCGAAGGTCAGGGGGCGACCGTAACGGCCGTCCGGGCCGAGGTTGAAGCGCATGACGTCGCCGTTGGGATCGACGATCCAGAATTCGCGCACCCCGTGATGCTCGTAGAGATTCAGCTTGCGGACACGGTCCTTCGAAGACGTCGAAGGGGGAAGGATCTCG
>JAGOCE010000481.1 GCA_017998915.1 Candidatus Ozemibacteraceae bacterium | reverse complement strand
GCGGTTGCTGGCGGCGGTTTCGAGCGGTCGTGAGGACGAAGTCGCCGAGTTGTTGGCCGGCGGAGCCGACCCCGACGGGATGGATGCTGATGGTGTCCAGACGCCCCTGCTCAATGTCTCGAAGACCGCGCACGAGGGAATCGCCCGGCGCCTGCTGGCCGCCGGGGCCTCGGTGGACAAGGCGAACATCGACGGCGTCACGCCGCTGCACTGGGCGGCCGCAAAGGAAAAGCTCGCCATGGCCCGCCTGTTCCTGGAAGCCGGGGCGCCGATCCATGCCCTCGAGCGGGACGGGTGGACGCCCCTGCACTGGTCCGCCTTTCGCGGGCACGTCGAGATGACCGGCTTGTTCATCGATGCCGGTGCAGCCGTGAACCTGCCGGATAAGGACGGCTGGACTCCATTGCATCTCGCGGCGCAGCAGGGACATGCGGCGGCCGTGCGATGTCTGCTGGAACGCGGGGCCGACTCCGCGCTGCGCGATCTGGACGGCCGACGGGCGATTGACCTGGCGGAAGGCCGGGGATACCATGAGATCGTCGGGCTGCTGAAACGCGAGTGACGATCCAGGAAATCTTACCGGGAGACGCTTCATGGTTAACATCACGGTGATCAAGAACCCCGCGGGATGCACGATGTGCGAGGAGACGGCCCGCATCGTCAGCGAGGCGACGAAAAAATTCCCGGGCGAAGAGATCAAACTCGACCTTGTCGCAAGCGGCACGCCCGAGGCCGCCGGCTTCGGCATCATCACGACCCCGGTCGTGGTCATCAACCGGAAGATCTACTCGATGGGCAAGCCGGTCATCGCGGAAAAGGTGGAAGGCTGGATCCGCAAGGAACTCGGCAGCTGAACGCTGCGGATGCCTTCTTCCCGAAATTCAAAGGAGACCTGCCGTCATGACAGGCATGGAAACCCTCGCGCAGGAACTTAAGAAATATCGATGTATATGCTATTATCCGTCTTCCGGAACGGACCTGACCGACATCGACTTTTTCGGCTCGGGAGGGAAACTGTGGGAAGAACGTCGCGACGGAAGTCCGGCGGCTCCGGAATCCGAAAACTCCCCCGACCTGTTCCTGCATACGGATATCAATTTTTACCAGGAGTTCGCTTCGGGAACCGATCTGTCGCCGCGCGAGTGCGGCATGCAGGGGGCCTGCGAGGTGGTTTCATATCGGGAACTCCCGTCGCTCGAAGCCCCGAACGAGATCTACGACAACTTCGCCCACAGCGGGAAGTGTTTCGAATACAGGCTCCGCGTCTGGGGCTCGAACCGGGAGAAAACCCTGATCTGGTGCCTCTGTGAAAACGAGGCGCTCGTGGCGAAGGGGCTTCTTGCACATGGCATCAGGGTGCCGTTCATTTGGTCCCGTAACTGGTCCGGCGGGAAGACCTACGGAACATGGCTTGCGAACGTCCTCGACAGGCTTGAAACGAGAAAACTCTACGTCGACTGGCTGTGCGTGCCGGGCAATCGTGGCGAGCCCCGCAACCGCCTCGTCGAGGAGAAATACCCTGACCTGATGATCCCCGCCGGCGTGAAGCTCGTCCGGAATACCGATATCCACTGGATAGACGAAGGCGCCAACGGCTGGGTCGAGGAATACGACGTGGCGCTCGCGCCCGGCCGATAAGCCGGCAAGCTTACTTTCGAATGAACTCGGCGACTTTCTGGCTGAGCTCGACTCCCTGATACGGCTTCGAAATGAATCCCGCCAGGCCCTGCTCTTTCATTTCGCGCAAATCTTCCTCTCTCGAAAAGCCTGAAGCGAGCAGCACTTTCACGCCAGGCCTGATTTTTTTCAGCTCGAAAAAACAGTCGCGGCCGATCATGTCGGGCATGATCATGTCGAGGATCACGAGGTCGATCCGTTCGCTGTTTTCACGATACAGGCTGACGGCTTCGTGACCGTTCGGAGCGACCAGAACGTGATACCCGAAACTTTTCAGGATGGCGCTTCCCGTATCACGGATCATCGGCTCGTCATCGACGAGAAGAATGGTTCCGGTTCCCCGAACCGGTTCCTGGCTGGTGGGACGACGGGGGGCGGCGGATTCGACCAGCGGCAGGTGAATGGTCACGCAGGTGCCTTTCCCGACCTGGCTGGTGATGCGGAGTGCCCCCTTGTGCTGGCGGATCGTGCCGTATACGACCGGAAGCCCGAGGCCGGTACCCTTGCCTGGTTCCTTGGTGGTGAAGAACGGCTCGAACACTCGTTTCAGATGTTCCGGCGGAATGCCGCAGCCGGTGTCGCGCACATCGATCTGGAGAAAACGCCCGGGGGTGAGTTCGAACTCCCCCGTTTCATCGAAGGGGCCGGCGATCTGCACCACGTGCGTGGCGTAGGTCAGGCTGCCGCCTTCCGGCATCGCATGAACGGCGTTGATGCCGAGATTGATCAACGCGCTCCTGATGAGCGATCCGTCCCCGACGACCGACGCGTTGCATGCGGCCAAGGTCCTGGATAGGGAAATCCGCTTGTCGACGGTTTTTTCCAGGAGGGCGATGGTGTCGTCGATGGCGCCGTGGACGTCGACGACCGCCGATATGGTTCGCCGTTTCGTCGAGAACGTGAGCAGTTGCCTGACCAGGCCCGCCGCGCGCTGGGACGATTCGAGAATCAGGGAGAGAAAATTACGGGAGGCTTCATCGCCGGCGGGAATGCGGACTTTCAACAGTTCGGCGGCGCCGATCATGCCGCTGAGGATATTGTTGAAATCATGCGCCACGCCGCCCGCCAGTTGGCCGATCGCGTCCAGTTTCTGACTCTGGGCGAGCTGCTCCTGCAGGGCGAGTTCTTCCGTGACGTCGT
The DNA here is from genome assembly GCA_017998915.1 of Candidatus Ozemibacteraceae bacterium. Classification (GTDB taxonomy): domain Bacteria; phylum Muiribacteriota; class Ozemobacteria; order Ozemobacterales; family Ozemobacteraceae; genus MWAR01. The sequence goes on along the minus strand of JAGOCE010000481.1, from coordinate 52 downwards.
GGAAAACGAGGATGACGCCGACGATGGTTCCCGAATCGGCAAGGATAGGCGC
>JAGOCE010000480.1 GCA_017998915.1 Candidatus Ozemibacteraceae bacterium | reverse complement strand
GACTGACCCAGCTTTCGGTCGGGAGCCTGGTGCGATTTTTCGAGAACCTCGTTCTGACCGATCGGCAGGCATTCATCTGCAAAAAAATCCTCGAGGAGATCCGCAGCCGGCTGCGATTTCTGAACGCCGTGGGCCTCGATTACCTGACCCTCGCTCGCCCGGCGCACACCCTGTCGGGAGGCGAGGCGCAGCGCATACGCCTGGCGACGCAGATCGGATCGGCGCTCGTCGGCATCACCTACGTACTCGACGAGCCGAGCATCGGCCTGCACCCCCGAGACAACCGGCGCCTGATCGACACGCTCAAGAGCCTGCGCAGCCTTGGAAATACCGTGCTGGTCGTCGAACACGATCACGAGATCATGCTCGAAGCCGATCACCTGATCGATCTGGGTCCCGGAGCCGGGACCGAGGGCGGGCGGCTCGTCGCGGAAGGAACCCCGGCTGAGGTCGCGGCGGACCGGGACAGCCTCACGGGCCGCTTCCTGGCTGGCATCGAACGGATTTCGCCGCCGGATACGCGGCGCGTGGGGAACGGTAGGTCGCTGACGCTCAGAGGCGCGCGGCATAATAATTTGAAAGATATAGACATCGCTTTCCCCCTCGGAACCTTGATCGCGATCACCGGTGTTTCGGGCTCGGGCAAGTCCAGCCTCGTTACGGATACCCTGTATCCCCTGCTGTCGAACCGCCTCCTCCGAACGCATCTCGACGTCGGGGGCCATACGGGTCTCGACGGACTGGAATATATAAATAAAGTTGTAAATATAGATCAGGATCCCATCGGCCGCACGCCGAGATCGAACCCTTGCACCTATACCGGCCTTTTCTCTCCCATCCGCACGCTGTTCTCACAGACCGTCGAGGCCCGCTCCCGGGGCTACACGCCCGGCAGGTTCAGCTTCAACGTGAAGGGCGGCCGGTGCGAAGTCTGCGAAGGCTCGGGGCAGATCCAGATCGAGATGCACTTCCTTCCCGACGTTTTCGTCACCTGCGAGGCCTGCAAAGGACTGCGGTTCAACGACGAGACGCTGAAGGTCCACTTCAAGGGGAAGAACATCGCCGATGTGCTCGCGATGACCGTGAACGACGCGCTTGCCTTTTTCGAAGCGCATTACGTTCTCAGGCGCAAGCTCGAGACGCTTCGCGACGTTGGCCTCGGGTATATCACCCTCGGCCAGGCCAGCACCACGCTGTCCGGAGGCGAGGCGCAGCGCATCAAGCTCGCGACGGAGCTGTCGCGCATGGCGACGGGCCAGACATTCTACATTCTCGATGAGCCGACGACGGGCCTGCATTTCCAGGACGTGCGCTGCCTGCTCGGGGTGCTCAACCGGCTCGTCGACAAGGGAAATACCGTGGTCGTCGTCGAGCACAACCTCGACGTCGTGAAAACGGCCGACTGGGTCATCGATCTCGGCCCCGAAGGCGGCGACGCCGGCGGCCGCATCATCGCCGCCGGCACGCCGGACGAGCTCGCCGCGAACCCGGTATCCATGACCGGTCGCTTCCTGGCCGAACTCCTGGGAGGAACGCCCCTCCCTTCCGGCGCATCCGGCAAAAAGAAGCGCGGCCGGGGGAGCCGGACCGTTGCAGGCTGAGCGCCACGAATCCGGCATGCCGTCACACGAAACGCCGGTACAGCCGAAATCTTTTGGTGTCGTTTTCCAGCGACTGGATCTGATCGTTCTCGCCGCATTCCTTGTGGCCGTCGCGGCCGGCTCCTGGATGGGCCTCTTCCAGTGGGACACCGAGGTCTACTTCTGGGCCGGCCGGGCCTGGATGAACGGCGCCGATCCCTACGACCTGATGCTCCTGACGAAGATGACGGGAAAGCTGCCCCTGCCGTTCGTCTACCCGCCGACGGTTCTGCCGTTCCTCGGCATCCTGTCGCTGCTGCCTCTTCCGCTCTTCCACCTGGTTTTTCTCGCGGCGAAGGTTGGTGCGCTGATCCTGCTGATCCGATGCTGGAGGCGGATCGTCGGGGAACATGCCGGAAGCCTCGTCTGGTTCGCGATGCTGGGGTTTCACGGGGCCCTCTTTTCCGACCTGGGGGCGGGCAATATTGCCGTTTTCGAGGTCCTCCTGGCCTGGCTGGCTCTGGAAGCCTGGATAGAGGGGCGGACGGAGCGGTTCGCCGCCCTGATCGTTCTTGCAGGCCAGCCTAAGCTGGCGCCGTTCGCGTTCTTGGCCATGCTGACCTGGCGTTCGCCACGCCACCGGCGAATCCTAGCTGGTTCCATCGCCGGCTTGGCAGCCCTGATGGGAATACTGGTCGTGATTTCGCCCGATGCCTGGAGCAGATTTCTGTCCGTGGCCGCGGCCATCGACGAGAGAGGTCGGAATAATCCCTGCCAGATGGCCCTCTGGCGCGATCTGATGGGAATCGCGACCGGCAGCATCGCTTCCGGAAAAGCGATGATTCCCTACCTGCTGGTCAGCCTCGCCGTCGGCCTGGCGACCTGGACGGTCGGATACCGCGCGTCGGGGCGGGGGACGGAGGAACGCCGGCGGGCGGTGTTACTCGCGGTTCTCGCGTATGCTTTGATTGTCCCGCGGTTCAAGGACTATTCCTATCTGCTCCTGACGCCGGCGGCCGTCGAGGTGTTCGAAACGATGCCGTCTTATAAAATAATTAAATATATATTTCTTGTATTGGGCCTCATGCCGTTCATACCGTTCTCGGAACATCTGCCGCTTGTGTTCGCCTATCTTCCGCTTGCCTGGACGGCGTGGTTCTGGTGGCTGTTGATCAGGCGCGAGGCGGCAGCGGACCGATCGGCGGTGGTGTGATATCCTGATCGGTGCCCGGCATGCCGGAGCGAGACAGGCAGGGAGAGACGATATGGGCCGCAAGAACGGTGTGACCTACGCGT
>JAGOCE010000479.1 GCA_017998915.1 Candidatus Ozemibacteraceae bacterium | reverse complement strand
CTTCTCAATTCATCATACGATATGGATAAAAAACGAGCGGGTCTTCCTTGCGGAAAACCCGCGTCGTTCGTTTCGAAACCTGCTTACTCGGCGGCCGCGGCCTCGAGGTCGGCGTCTGCGATGTCGGCGTTGTGGTAGACGTTCTGAACATCATCGTGCTCTTCGAACTGGTCGATCAGCCTGATGACCTTCGGCGCATCGCCGCTGGAAACCTTCACGGTGGTCTTGGGAATCATCGAAACCTGGGCTTCGCTGATCTTCAGCCCCTTCTCTTCGAGCTTGGGTCGGATGTCGAGGAAAGACGCCGGGTTGCAGTAGATCTCGAAGCCGTCGCCGACATCCTTGAGGTCGTCGCAGCCGGTGTCGAGAACGATCTCCGTCAGGCTGTCCTCGGAGGCTTTTGGGTTCTCTTCCTTGGAGAGGAAGAAAAAGCCCTTGTTCTCGAACATGAAGGAGACGCAGCCGGGGGTGCCCATGTTGCCGCCGCCCTTGCTGAAGATCTTCTGCACTTCGGCGACCGTGCGGTTCTTGTTGTCGGTGAGGGTGCGAACGAGAACGGCGATTCCACCGGGGGCATAGCCCTCATAGGTGATTTCTTCGTAGCTCACACCTTCCAGCTCACCCGTGCCCTTTTTCACGGCACGCTCGACATTGTCGCGGGGCATGTTGGCATCCTTCGCGGTCTGGATGGCAGCCCGAAGTTTCGGGTTGCTGTCCGGATCGCCACCACCGTTGCGCGCCGCAATCGTGATTTCCTTGATGATCTTGGTGAAGAGGCGCCCGCGGATCGCGTCCAGCTTGCCCTTTACATGCTTCACCTTGGCCCATTTATTATGACCAGACATTCAAGCCTCCTGAAAGGTAGAGAACTGCAGAGTAGAAACTCGCGCGAAAAGTATACACGCACCCCCGTGTCCCCGCAACAGAAAACTACATCAATACCGTGTCCTTCTTCCTTCGAACATCAACCTTCACCCTTCGCCTCAGGCACCGCCGTGTTCCTCGGGATCCTGCGCGAGAACGTTTTCGAATCCGAGCCGTTCGACGGTTTCGATGGCATCGAGATACTCGTCGTGGGTGAGGTCTCTGTCGAGCGGCGGAACGTCGTGAGATCTGAACGCCGGGAAGAACTGGCACATGAGACTGATATGAACGCCGGTTCCGAGCTCGGATTTCAGCCACTCGAACGAGGCTTTCGTGCCGGAAAGGCGCTCCGGAAGCACCAGGTGCCGGATGATCATTCCGGCTGTCGCGAGTCCGTCGTCATCCAGTTCCAGTTTGCCTCCGTCCGTCATCCGGAACATCGCCTTCAGCGCCGCGCGGTTCTGCTCGACGTAATCGGCGCAGCGGGAGAGCTTCAGCGCGACCTCGTTGTCGGCGTATTTGATGTCCGGGAGCCAGATATCTACCAGGCCGTCGAGCAGTTCGAGCACTTCGAGGCTTTCGTAGCCTGACGTGTTGTAGACGATGGGCAGGGGAGGCGTCGTCTCGCGTGCCCGGAGAATGCCTTCGAGCAGTTGCGGCGCGAAATGCGCCGGGGTGACCAGGTTGAAATTGTGGACGCCGCGCCGCGCGAGTTGCCCCAGGATCTTCACGAGCCTGTCGGGCGGGGTCTCCTCGCCGTTGTGAAGCTGGGAAAATGGAAAGTTCTGGCAGAACAGGCACCCCAGGGTGCAGTGCGACGTGAACAGGGTGCCCGAGCCGCGCGTGCCAGAAATCGGCGGCTCCTCCCCGTGGTGAGCGTTCCATGACGCGAGCTTCAGCACGGGGCCCGCGCCGCAGAACCCCGTTTCCCCGGAGCGCCTCCGAGCCCCGCACTCGCGTGGGCAGAGACGACAGGGATCCATCAGGGCATACAGTTTCTCGACGCGCGCCATGCCGGCGTCGAAATCCAGTCGTGGCCGGTATTTCATCCGTTTGCGGCACCGAACCGACCGGAATCGTCGGCCCGCCCGTTCGCAGGGCCGATCCTTCGTTCTGTCGTGGGGGCGCGGCTCGACGCGCCCGTTGTCGCAAGTGTTATGACGTGTGGCAAAATATATTTAATATGATTATATCAGGAGAAATATTCGTATGCTGGATTCGTCAGTTTGCTGCGTCGAGTCCCGAATGAACGCGGTCCCGAACGGACTCCATGAGACGCCGGCCCTCATCGAGCCACGCGCGCAGTTTCCCCCGGACATCCGCTTCGTAGACCGGATCGCCGGCGCCGCCGCAGTTGATCTTCGCGTTCAGGGCCGCGCCCTCGAGTGCCGCGTAAGCCTGGAGGGCCGCGCAGGCCCAGTCGGTGATCGCGTTCTGGTTGACCTTGCCGACCGAAGCATCGAGCGAGCGCAGCAGGGCGATCGTCTCTTCGCAGATGGCAAGAGGCGCGTCATTGGCCGTTTTGCTTGCCTTCTGCATGGCGATTTTCCGGACGGCCTTGTCGGCGTCGGTCTCCTTCGGCAGCGCCATGGCCGCCAGCATCGCGTCGCAGCCCGCAATGTCGCGCTCGACGCAGGCAAGAAGGGCTTCCTGGTGCTTTTTCATGACGCCCTTCAGCGCCGTGTTGTCGGCGTCGAACTCGGCGTATTTCTTCTTTCCGCAGGTGAGCAGGAGCACCATGTGCCCGAGCGATGCGGACAGAGCGCCGGAAACGGCTGAAACGCAGCCGCCGCCGGGAGCGAACGAGTCGGATGCGACGTCGTCGCAGAAAGCGCGCAGGGTTTTCGACAACATGCGATCCATGGAGGGACTCCTTGATAGGTTATATATTATTCAAAATCGAATGAAACGCCGCGGGCGGCCGCTTCCTCGCGGGCAAGGTCGGTGACGATCGCGCCGCGCGGAACGTGCAGGGGCTGAAGCGCCGCCTGGGCCAGAATGACGTCGTCGCGGGTTATGAC
>JAGOCE010000085.1 GCA_017998915.1 Candidatus Ozemibacteraceae bacterium | reverse complement strand
TCGTCAGCCGGGCGAGCGAGGCTTCGCGTCGCCGTTCCAGCAGCCGGCCGAGCAGATCGCCGGAGGCACCTTCCCGATCGAGATGGGCAAGGAGGGTGCCGATGGCCGGGACATGGGGAAGAAGCTGCTTCCCCGGCTCACCGGCGGATTTCATGACGGGCGTGATGTCGAGGCGGGAGGAGACGTCGGGCAGCGCGGTGCGGGTCGGGGCGAAATACTCCCGGGCGTGATCCAGAAACTCGCCCTGGGCAGTGCCGCCGCCGAAGAACCTGATTTCATCGATCTGGCCGAGCTTGCTGACGGCGCGGAAGTAGTCGAAGCTGAAGCGGATCTTCTGATAGTAGACGTCGAGATCCTGTGCCGCCGCCATCGTTTGTATCTCGCTCATGCCGGCTGGGATATGCCGGTAGAACTTGAGCTCGCCCGCAGCGAAGATCGTGAGATGTGTGCTGATGTGACCGACGTTCGCGAAGGCCAGCGTCGGGATCGCGCCTGCCTCTTCAAGGCTTCGTAGGGCGAAGGAGGCGAAAACCTCGCTGTAAGCGCCGCTCAGGGTAACCCCAGCCGCCTCGAACAGTTCAGCGAATTTTATCAGAAGCGACTGGGGAACGCAGGTCATGAGCACGGTCGGCGGCGTGTCTCGCAGAATTCTGTATCCGAGAATGAAGGGCTCCTGCTTGAAATTCGGGGAAAGCAGCTTGCGGCCCTCGAACTGGAGAATGCCTTCGATCTGGTCGAGCTGGACCTGCGCCGGGAGCTCCGCGATCTTTGTCTGCAGTTCGCGGCTGTTGAACAGCCCGGCGATCTCGAGGCAGTCCTTGATGGGCAGCCGCGCGGCGAGGGTGCGGATCGCCTGGATCAGGTGGTCCCTGTAGGGGGCTTCGCCCGCGAACTCCGCCGGCGGGCGCAGTCGTTCCTCGTCGATGACGAGCAGAACGTCGCGCCCCTGCCGGCGTTCGACGATGGCAGCCTTCACCGAGAAGGTGCCCAGATCGAATGCCGCATATAGCCCGTCGGGGCGATGTCTCATCATGAGGCCTCCTCAAAACGACCGCGGCTCAATCTGCCGCCCTGCCGTGACACGTCGCGCCGCGAAAGGCGTTTGCGCGCGACCTCGCGGCCGCCGTCCCGCACCGTTGCCGCGGATTGCAGGTCGAACCGGCCGTTCAACGTGCGCGTCGCGGCGACTTCCACATCGACGATGCGATGCGGGCCGAGCTTCGACCGATACGCGAACCGGAACGGGGCCGGCTGCGAAGAGAGACGCGCGAGACCCCGTTCGAGCCCTCCGTCCGCCGCGTGAAATCCGACAGTCTCGAGGGCGGCCGAGCGGCCCATGTCGAGGCCGAGCCGGACGATATCCTGGCTGCCTAACACGAGAAACAGCAGGACCGAAGACACGACGAAGGCGATATAGAGGACGAAACCGCGGCGGGTCGCGATCATGACGGGTCTCTCCGTTCGCAGAAACACCAGGTCGTCAGCGGCAGGGCTTCCCCGCCGTCTTCGCGGCTGTTCCGGTTCGTATCATCGTAGAGCCGCACCTGGACGAACCAGGCGCGCGGCGCGCTGGGCCGCACGGTGAGCCCCGCCAGGCGGAGTCGGGCATCGATGCTGCCGAGAACGTTCTCGCCGAACGAGGGGGAGAGCGCGGCGGCGTTCCCGGCCGCGACGGCCTGTCGGCAGGCGCGCCTGAGGGCGGAAAGACCTTCGCGCTGTTTCCAGCCGCGTGCGATTTCGTTGTACTGCCTGCCTCCGTAATCAAGCAACTGGAGCAGGCCCGTGGCCGTCATGCCCATGATCAGCATGGAAACGAGCACTTCGACCAGGGTGAATCCCCGCGTGACGTTCATTGCGCGGCCCTCCCACCTTCCGAGAGGAAGAGAAAGGACTCGACCGCCAGGCGGTTGTCTCCCGACTCGACCGTGCAGGCGAGCCTGATGCTCGGTTCGCCGGGCTGGGGCGTCCAGGCCAGGCTGGTTTTCCAGCCGCCCGGCAGACGGAACCGGCCGCGGGTGCGAGCCGGGCCGTCCGGCCTGAGGCCGGCCAGCAGATCGTTTTTCAGAAGCTCGATCTCGCGTTCGGCATACGCGGCCGCGCGCTCTTCGAATGCAGCCCGGTGCTCGAGGGCCTCCGCGCCGCGAAGGCCGCCCATCAGGCTCACGAGGCCGCCCGACATCACCAAGAGAGCCAGTAGGATCTCCGGCAGTGAAAATCCGTCTGTTCTCATCATGGGGCCGCCTGGACCAACGCCGGCAGTTCTACCGTCACAGGCTGCATGCCGCCGCCGGGAACCTCGAACGCGAGAGAAAGCGATGCGATGTGGTGGCCTCCGGCATCGACGACGCGGTTCCCGTCGAACGTGAGACCACCCAGTAGGCGTCGTGAATCATCCGTCCAGCCGGTGGTATCGAAGCCGAACGCCGGTGCATCGACGGCGAAAATCCGGTGGTTGTCGCCGGAAAGCCGCACGGGAAGGCCGCGTTCGCACGCCCGCCGCCGGCAGGCTGCAACGAAAGCATTCAGATGATCAGTGGCGGTTCGCATGCGGGTGTCACGCGTCAACGACGCATAAAATCTGATGCCGGCTCCGGTCAGGATACCGAGTGACAACAAGACGATCAGGACCTCCAGGAGCGTGAAGGCCACCCTCGCCCCGATACCTCGAACGCCGTTCGGCATCGCTTCGTGCCTTTCTCCGGCGGCCGGTCGGGCCGGCTTACCAGTAATGGTGAGCGCTGTCCTTCGAGCCGTCGGGGCCCATCTGCCCATTCATGCCGATCCAGCGCGGCCCAAGGCGGAGAGCGCAGACGACGCCGCGCCCGCCCATGCTGCCGGTGGAGCCGATGATCCAGAGGCCCGTATTGTCAGTGTTATAGAATCGGTAGCTCGAGCCCGGCCATGCGTATCCCCAGCGGTTTGCCGCTTCGGGGCAGATGAACAGTTTCGTGTCCTTCGCGATGTCGTTGAGCTGCAGCAGCGCGTTCGAATACTTCCAGCGGAGGTTGCCGGAGCGGTCAACCCAGGCGTAGCGGTTCCGGCCCGAGTCGAGTTCGAAGTTCTTGGCTTCCCAGAGCGAGATCAGGCTTTCGATCGATTTCTGGTTCGAAAGGCACGACTTCGCGCGGGCGACCGCAGCGATGCTCTGATAGCGGGGAATGGCGATTGCAACGAGAATGCCGATGACGAGCACGACGATCAGCAGTTCGACGAGCGTGAATCCGTTCCGAGTCATGAAGAGCCTCCCAGGATGCGTCGGCAGGCTGAACCTGCGTACAGCAGGAAGTCTAACGCACCATCTTGATGATGTCAAACATCGGCAGATACATTGCCAGAACCAGCAGGACGACGAACATCGCGAGAAAGACGACGAGAAGGGGCTGAATCAACGCGACGACCGCCTCGATCGTCGATTCCAGGTCGCGTTCGAACATCACGCCGGCTTTCTCGAGCATCGCGCCGATGTTCCCGCCGCGCTCGCCCACGTCCGCCATCAGGACGAGGCTGTCCGGAAACAGGTCGCGCTGCTTTCCCATGCCGGCCGAGACCGACTCGCCCCGCGCGACTCCCGCCTTGATCTCGCCGACGGCGAGCCGGTAGATGGGATTCGTCAGGATCTTCTCCACGGCTCCCAGCGATGTGAGGATCGGGACGCCGCATTTGAGGAGGGTGCCGAGCGTCCTGGCGAACAGGGCCAGCTGGAACTGCCGGGCGAGACTTCCGATGAGCGGAGTCGCGAGCGTCAGGGAGCTCAGCCACCGTCCTCCGGCTTCGGTGCCCCGGATTCGGCCGTGAAGAAAAACGAGAAGTATAATTCCAATGAGTATATATAGTGAGTTGCCGGCCAAAAAGTTCGACAGGACGATGACGATGCGGGTTGGGAGGGGAAGGATCTGCCCCTGACGGGTGACCTGCTCGATGAACATCGGGAACACCTTCACCAGCAGCGCCCAGCCGACGAGAACCGTCATCGAGAGGAGGATGGCCGGGTAGATCATCGCGTTGCGGACTTTGGCCCGGATGCGGAACATTGAGTCATACATCTCGGCGTATCGTTCGAGCACTTCGTCGAGGATGCCGCCGACCTCGCCCACCTCGACCATCGTGATGAACAGCGTCGAGAACACGCGCGGATGCAGTTTCAGGGCATCGGAGAAGGATTTTCCCGACTCGATCTTCTCCTTGATGTCCTGCAGGAGGATCTTGAGCGGTCCCGGAGGGAGCTGGCGGTGGAGCGCCTGGAGGCTCTGGAGCAGCGGGCAGCCCGCGTTGAGCAGGCTCGAGAGCTGCATGAGGAAGTAGTTCATGTCGGCCTGAGAGACCGAGAGCGTCGCCCGTTCGGCTTCGGCGACGAGGGTGGCGAGGGGGGCCTCGGCGATATCGAGCACGTAATACTGGCGGTCGGACAGCCAGGTGCCGACTTCCTCCTGGGTGGTCGCCTCCATGACGCCGTTGAACTGCTTCCCGCGGGCGTCGAGCGCCTGATAGGTGAATCTGCGCTGGCTCATCGCCCGGTGACCGGCGGAAGCTCGCCTTCCTCGCGGCGTGTCAGGCGCATCACCTCGTCGACGGTCGTGACGCCGCGCGCCACCTTGCGAAGCCCGTCTTCACGCATCGTGCGCATCCCGGACGCGACGGCGGCCTTTCGGATCGTGCGGGCCGGCGACGAGTTCAGGATGAGCGCGTGGATTTCGTCGTTCAGCGTCATGATCTCGTGGATCGCCGTGCGGCCGACGTAACCGGTGCGGCGGCAGGTCAGGCAGCCCGTGCCGCGCGTGAGCGACTCGGGGACGACGAAACTGCCGGCGAACAGCGCCTTCGCAGCGGTGTCGGGCAGATACGAGACGCGGCAGGAAGGGCAGATGCGTCGCACGAGACGCTGCGCGCCGACGCCGATGACGGCTGAGGCGACCAGATACGGCTCGACGCCCATCTCGATCAGGCGGGTCATGGCCGACGCGGCGTCGTTCGTGTGGAGGGTCGAGAAGACGAGATGGCCCGTCAGGGCTGATTCTATAGCTATCTGCGCGGTTTCAAAGTCTCGGATCTCGCCGATGAGAATCACGTTCGGGTCCTGGCGCAGGATCGATCTGAGCGTGCGGGCGAACGTGAGGCCGATGTCCGGCCGCACCTGCACCTGATTGATGCTCGGGATCAGGTATTCGACGGGGTCCTCGACGGTCGTGATGTTGACCTGGCCATTCCGGATGAAGTTGATCGCGGCGTACAGCGTCGAGGTCTTGCCCGAACCGGTCGGGCCGGTCATCAGGAAGATGCCGTTCGGTGAGAGCGAGATCGTCTTGAACTGCTCGAGCAGCTCGTCGTCGAAGCCGACCTGGTCGAGCGTGAGCTGCATTCGGCTTTTATCTAATATACGTATAACTATTTTTTCTCCGAAAACGGTCGGAAGCGCCGAGACGCGCAGGTCGATCGAGGAGTCCTTCACCTTGACCTTGATGCGGCCGTCCTGGGGAAGCCGTTTTTCGGAGATGTCCATCTGGGCCATCAGCTTGAGGCGCGAGATCAGCTCGTTCTGGATCGATTTCGGCGCCTTCATCAGCTCGTTCAGGATGCCGTCGAGCCGGTACCGGACCCTGATCACTTCTTCGTCGGGCTCGATGTGGATGTCGCTCGCCCGGTCGGCGATCGCCTGCTGGATGACGGTGTTGACGAGGTTGATGATCGGCGCCGCCGCCTGGTCGCCCTCGCCGATGTCGAACGTCGTGAAGAAGCTCTCGTCGAGCCGCTTCACCTCGTCGCGTCGCTCGGCCGCCAATGTGTCGACGGCGGCCTGGAGGGTTTCGCTCGTGCCGTAGTAGTGCCGGATCGCCGCCTCGAGCTGCGACTCGGGGCTGATGCCGACGACGATCTCGTACCCGGTCTGGTAGTTGATCTCGTCGATGATGAAGACGTCCAGCGGGTCGGACATCGAGACCTGCAGGCGGTTTCCCTCGAGCGAGATCGGGAGCAGCGTGTGGCTGCGGACGATGCCTTCGGGAATCGTCGTCAGGACTTCGGGGCGGATGGTCAGCGTGTTCAGGTCGAGGAATGGGATGTTCATCTGCCGGGCGAGCGTGACGGCGATGCTCTCCTCGGTTGCCATGCTGAGCTGGACGAGCACCTTCCCGAGCCGCAGGCCCAGAGCCTTCTGCTTCTGCAGGGCTTCCTTGAGCTGGTCGGCCGAAATCAGGCCCGCCTCGACGAGGGTGTCGCCGAGCCGCTTCCGAGGCGCCGTTTGAGCCTTGGCCTGCATCGTCATGATTCTCCAGTATACCGAATGCTACACATGCACGGCCCCGGCGTGCCGATCACTCAGGAACGCTTCCAGAAACGTCGCCGGGCACTCTCATACCGGGGGTTGATTTCGAGGGCGCGCCGGAAGGCGAGCATCGCCTCGTTCGCCAAGCCTTTCGCCTCGAGTGCCTGGCCCAGCTTGTAATGCCCGTCCGCGTATCCCGGATACTTCTGGACGAACTGCCGGAGCTGGCGGATCGACTCCTCGACCAGCTCGGGGCTGTCGAAGAGGACGGACAACTCGTAGTCGTAGGCGTCAGTGTCCTCAAACTGGTATTCGCCGAAGAACAGGGCGATCACTTTCTTGTACTCGACGAGTGCCTCCTCGCTATGGCCCTGCTCCTCGAGGAGCTGGGCAAGCTCGTTGATGGCCTCGCGGTATTTCGGATGCAGGGAAATCGCTTCCCGCAGCATTTCGGCCGACTTCATCGCGTCGTCGAGGCCGCGGTACGCACGTCCCAGATGAAAATACGCGTCAGGCCAGCGCAGATTCGCCTGGATCACCCGCTGAAAGGTCGCGACGGCGTCTTCATACCGGCCGGCGTTGAGCAGACATTTTCCATAATTCATCAGGTATTCGGGGGAGGGGTTCTGCTCGACACACTGCTTGTACTCGGCCAGCGCTTCCTCGACGCGCCCCGCTTTCATCAGGGTGTTGGCAAGTCCATGCCTGATGAGGTGGTTGCCGGCGTCAGCCGCGAGTTTCTTCCGGTTTTCCTCGATCGATTCCTCGAGGAGGCCGGGGCTGAAATACGAGCGAGGCCGGTCGATGAGGCTCACGGCGACTACTTCGACGATGTCGTCGTCGGCCTGACCGGTGAGTCGAGCTTCACGGTGCCGGTCGCCTGTTTGAGCTTGAACTCGAGTTTGCCGCGGCTGACGGGAGCGGCCTTGATGGCATCGGGAGTCGTCATGGGAGCGACGGCGTCGGTCTGGGGCTGCTCCTCATGGACCGCGCCAAGGAGCGGCTGGGGGCTTCCTGGGACGGGGGGGAGCGGAGGCCGGACGATCGCGGTCGGAGTGGCGGGTTCGGCAGCGGCGGTCTGTACGGCTTTCTTTGGCGCGTCGGGGCGTTCCCAGTTCCGGTATTCCTCTTCAGGACCGGAGGGCGAGTAATACTGGAGGAACTCGACCACGTCACCCGAATCATTCAGATACTCGTGGAACGTCTGCGGGGGAATATACGCGACCGAATTGGGGCCCATGACCTTGACTTCCTTTTCGATGCGGAGCGTGAGGTTGCCCTTGAGAACATACACGGCTTCGGTCACGTAGACATGCCGGTGGCTCTTGATGGCAGCCGTCGGCAGCATGGTCAGATGCTGGAGGGCGGTGAGGGTCGGCCCGACCTTCGCCGAGTCGATGAGCATCTTCACGCCGATGCGCTTGTCGGGGGACGTGTAGTAGGGGGCGTCGTCGAAGGCGAAGAACCTGTGCGACGACGGGACCTGCGCTTCGGCGGCCTTGTTCTTTTTCTTTTCCTTCGCGTGCACGGACGAAACGGGGCCCGCCACGAGAAGGACGGCGGCGAGCAGCGGGAGGAAGGTGCGGCAAACGGGGCGGGCATAAACCCGGAGCGTGGCAGTCATATTCATGGGGTGATGATATCCAGAGGAGAGACGCCTTGTCAAGGCGGGTATCGTTGACTTCCCCAGGCGAATCGGGTACAGTTACAGGATACATGCAACGTATCGCGCGATCTGCCGCCGCGCCTTCCGGGCGATTCGCGGCTGTCTCTTTGATCTGGTTGTGCCTTCTGACGGTTGGCACCGCCGGATGCCGTTTCACGGGAAAACCATCCGACCGGGAACCCACGAAACAGGAACGCGAGAGAGTGAATTCCACCTGGAAACCGGCATCAGGAAACGCCGCCCGGCAGCGCCCTTCCCTTCAGTCGGTTGCGGCGGAGTCTCCCGCCGTCGTCGAGGCCAGAAAACGCGAAGAGAAGATCGTTTCCGACCTGGAGCGGGTCTCCGCCATGATGAAGGGCAGAAATTACGAAGGAGCGCTCCGCGAGGCCGACCGGGTCCAGCGTGACAACCCCCGGGATCCGAACGTGACGATGCGGACGAGTTACCTCAAGGCCATGATTTTTCACCGTATGAATGACGTGAGCCGTAGAAAAGAAGCCATGACCCAGATGCTGAAAAGCATGGAAGAGGTGCAGAAAGATCCGAGGTTTCGCGCCGCCTTCGAGGACGGCACGGCGAACGCGGAGATCATCAAAATGAGCATCGACCGGGCAGGGGACCGCTATGACGCGAACTGACCGCCGCGGCTCGGTGTTTCTCATGGCCCTGACGGCTCTGACCGTCCTCTTCATCCTCGGTTTTTCCATCACGTATTTCACCGGATCGGAGGACTTCTCCTCGTCCGTGTCCTACGAATCAGAGGTCGCCTTCAACCTTGCCGAATCGGCCGTCGAAGAGTTTGTCGCCCGCCTGAAACATTCACTGAATAACGATGATAACAATAATCAGCTATACAAAGTCCTTCGAGCCCGCAATACCAAAGTCGACGACGAGATTCCCCTCGACGCCGCTCAGGTGGCGCGGTTGACGACCTACACCCGCGAGACGGCGAAACAGATCTACGGCATCTCCATCGACCGCGGCTTCCTGGTCGACGCCAAGATAATCCTGAAGCACATCAACGGCGTCGAAGCGAAATCCGGCAACAAGACCCTCTACAACATCAAGAAAGAGGAAAAGGAAAAGCAGGGCGAGCTGACGGTGAACGCCAAGGTGATCTATCGCGGGAAGTCGGCGAGGGTTACGCTCACGTTTCTCATTCGCGTCGTGAAGACCTTCGTTCCGCCGTTCAACTACTTCACGCTCTTCGTGAAGGATGGCACGGTGTTCAGTGACTCGTTCTTCAACAACTCGCCGTCGGATATCGGCGCGCAGCCCAAGAACCTGCGGCTGGACCACGGCTGGCGATCCATTCCCGGCCAGGAAAAGTTCGACGCGGTCGACAACGTCTCCTACTGGGAAAACGCGCTGGCCATCGACGGATACGAGGCGCAGGTGCCGCCTGGGCGCGTCTACCTGGGCCAGGACCCGACTGCCAACATGCCGCCTTCGATCATCCTCCAGTCGACGAACGGCACGAAGCTGCTGACCGAGATGAAGTCCGACGCCGGTGACTCGCGACGGCCACTGAACGCCCAGGAAAACCTGTTCCTCAAATTCGACGTCATCCCGAGTGCGGAGGGCGGAAACTGGGTCGGCATGAAGGACTACGTCAAGAAATACATGGAACTCCAGGGCCAGGAAAAGACCAAGGACGGCATTCTGGGCCTCTGGACAGGCTGGAACAACGACACCAAGGTGCGCCTCATCAACGTGGGGGCCGACAAGATCCTCACGGATACGAAGGAGACGCTGGGTGAGCCGACCTTCGGCAATGCCATGATCTCGTTCAACAACTACCGGAATCAGCGGCTGAAAGCCTCCACCTCCCCAAACGAGCGGATGCTTCTCGAACGGCTGTATCCCGAGCCTGCAAACAGCGGCCTCGACTTGTTCGGGACGGCCGAACTCGAGGGAAAACCCGCGTCGCCCAAGGACGGGCGCATCAATACCCGGAATATTTCGCCGACCCTCGTTTACGGTCAGGTATGGCGCATGTATTACCGCATCGTGTCGATCATGACGAAGAAGAACAAGCGGCTCGAGCTTCCTTTCATCAACATCGACCGAGGGTCCGACGGCTCCCCGCCGCCGATTCCTATACCGCCTGACATTAAACCAGGCACGAACCTGACCGCCACGCAGGCCATGACGCTGTTCACCATGTTCGGTGTTCCGAAAGACCACGCCCAGGCCCTCTACGACAACTGGGACGACATTCCCGACGGGCTCAAGGAAATGAAGAAATACCAGAACTTCATGAGTGATGCCGGTGTCGAACCATACAATGCCGGTCTTGGAAACATGATCCAGCGTATCGCTGGAAAGCAGGAAATCTATGCGGGCCCCCTTTCCAAGCACCTGGTCCCATTCCTGGCGAACGAGCCATACCCGGGGATGAGCTCCGACCTGAGCAGCATCGTCAGCCAGTCGCCGGTTCGGCAGTATTTCGAAGGCGATCTGTGGCATGCCATTCCCGACCCCTCTGAAGCATATCTGTTGGATTTTTATTTCATTCCGAGAAGCACCGAGGACTTTTTCCGCGGCCGCACGACGATTTCGATCGGCGGAACGGTGTATGACCGGTTCCATTTCAAATATATCAATGAAGTGCACAAGTATCTGGCTGGGGCGAAAGGGCAGGCGCTTGAGCTGAACGGCATCCTTGCCCTGAACGATTCCGAAGAGTTGAAACTGAACAATCTCAAGTTTCGCGGCCATGGGGTCATCTACTCCAGCCCGATGATGGGCGGCGGCCCCGTCGTCATCCTGGGCGACTTCTATCCCGCCGCTGCGGGCGGCGGTGCGACGAGCGTCGATGCCAACCCCGAGCGGGACATGATGACCATCGTCGCCCCCCGGATCGTGATCGACACGTCGACGGCGGCGAACGATCCGTGCTATATCGAGGCGAATCTTATCTCCGTGAGCGAGCCGATCGTCGTTTCGGGAACCAAGAGTGTCAGGATCAGAGGCCAGGTCGTCACGCCGTCTCTCAATCTCGACAATGCGTTCCGGACTCCCGGTACCAATGTGATAGAATACAATCCCCTGAATTCGATCTGGCGCAAGGACCGGCCAACCCTCATGGATGAGATGTTCGTTGCCAAGATCGTCACCGGAGGGGTCGGAAAATTCGAATGGAAATACGAACATGACTGACCCGCGACGATCCCGCTCCGCTTTTTCACTGATCGAGATCCTCGTTGTCGTCATGCTGCTCTCGGCCGGCATCCTCCCGATCTACTCGCTCATGAAATCGGGCCAACGCCGGATCGTGCGTGCCGATACGCGCGTCATTGCAACGCTGTTCGGAGCTTCCGCTCTCGAACTTGCCCGAACGCTCGGATATGACCGCGCGCAGAAGCTTCCCCAGGAAAAGGATTTCGTCGAAATCAGGGAAAGCGCCGCGAAAAACGGCTTCAATCTCGAGTTCGCCTGCAATCTCCAGCCGTTGGTTCCCCTCCCGAAAGGAGCGAAGCCTGTCAGCCTGTTGAGGATCATCATCACCGTCACCGCGACCGGGCGCACCTTCACGGACATCCCGCCGCTGCGGTTCGTCACGATCCTGACCGACCCGCGATACAACTACTACTGATGAAGAACATCCATCCGACACAGCGATTCTCGCACGACAAGACCCGGCATGCGCGGCATGCCATGACGATGGTCGAGCTGCTCTTCGTCGTCGGCATGATCATGCTGATGAGCGGCACGATCTACCAGATCCTCCGCAATGTTCAGAAGAGCTTCATGCACGCCCGCAACAAGCTCGACATTCTGCAGACGACGCGCATCATCATGTCCGGCATCCGTAATGAGCTTCGCAACGCCGTCGACAAGCCCGAAGCCTCGCTGCAGGACGACGCGAATATCATGAACATCCCCCTCTCCTCCAAGGAAACGGTCGTCTATCATTTCGACAAGACCACCAGGCGTCTGTACCGCGGCAAAAAAGGCAACATCAAGGAAAGCGATCCGGACATTTCCGATATGCGCCCTTTCATGTTCGACGACGGCCAGATCCTGAAGTTCGAGTTCGACAACAGTTACAGAAACTCGGACTCGTTCGTCGAATCTGAACTGTCGCTGAACTCCAAAGTCTGGTTCAAAGTATCGATGACCATTTTATATAGCGAGAAATTCGCGACCCTCAGCGAAGCCGAAAAAGAAAAAATCCTGAACGACCCGACCGACCCGCGGGTGAAGCAGTTTTTCATGATGATCACCCCGCGCCGCGTCAACTGGCTCCTGCAGGCCACCCAATAGACGCCATGTAGGAGCGGATTTCAAACCGCCCCTACAGGAAGACACCGATTGGATCAGGGTTCGAAAAGGATGCCCTGGATGGATTTCGCGCTGTCGGAGTCGGCGTATTCGAAGATGGCGAGATACCGGCCGCCGCGCCTCAGTTCATCGATATCCTCGCCCTTGAACATCCAGCCCTTGCCCTCTTCCTCGCGCCCGACGATGCGGCCGCCGCCGAGAAGCGTCATCTGTGGGAGAGCGATCAGGTTCAGGTTCGCGCTGGTGATCCAGTCCTCGGACCTGTTTGCGTAGACCTCGGCAACGAGTGTGGCGAAGTCGCGCCGGCGTGGCGCTCGCTTCGACTCTCGAACGGGGAACGCATTGAACAGGCGCTCGCTTTCCGGCACGGTGCGCTTCCCTGTGGCCATTTTCTCGCGAGACGCTCCGCGTTTCGTTTCCGGGGTCGACCGCTCTTTTTCGGAAGAGCCGGATTCGCCTCCGGGGAGCTCGTTCGGCTTCAGCCAGTCGCCGCGTCGGTATTTGAGCGACAGGGCCCACGGGCGGCCGAGGATCGCCTTGACGAACGTCTGGTTCTCGCCTTCGAGCCGCCCCTGTTTGAACTCCTCCGCTTCCCCCATGACATACCGGGCCAGCAGATGCCCCAGGCGCTCCCTGAGCAGCGGGGTCAGCTGCCTGTCCACGGCGATGCCGAGAAGCTCCTCGAGAAGATCGTCCGCGACCCTGCGGCCGGCATACAGTTCCGTCTCGAGCGCCAGCACGCGCGAAAACAGGCGGTTTGCCCTCGTCATCATGCCGCCGCGGGCGATGGGGACGAGCGTGTCGCGCGCCATGTCGAAATCGCCCCGGTGGAACTGGACGAGAGCATCGAAAAACGTCGCATCGCCCGGAAGCCATCGGGGGAAGATGTTCGAGGCCGTCGTGTATTTTTCTTTCGAATACGGCCCCTTCAACTGCTTCAGCATCGATGCTACGATCCGGGCCTCCATGCGCCATGTGTCGTCATTGGTCGTCTCGGCAAGCCGGTCATACACGCCTTCCAATACCCCGAGCGCCTCTTCG